>JAFSKE010000136.1 GCA_017449135.1 Synergistaceae bacterium | reverse complement strand
TTGTCGAACCGAAAAGTGTTAAAACGTGTTGTGCTCCTGAAAGGAGAGTTATGAAAAACGGGGGTCTATCATTGATTCCGTAAACCATTTTTTTTGCCATGTACCTAAAAACCTCCTGAAAATAATTTTAATTTCCAGAGGCGGCATTATACATGAAATATAGTTTGTTGTCAAAATAATGTCCCCCGTCTTCAAAGAAAATTTAATGTGTATTTTTGAAATCATCTGCCTGTTTTTTGAGCATATTTATAAATTCATTAACATTTTCACTTGTTACTTTAACTCCAAAACCCTGCTCATAAAGTCCATTATATTTTTGTCCGTTGCAAATTACATTTATAATCATGTCTCCAACTTCAGCTTTGTAATGACTTGTTTCAAAATAATTATTATTGTCAAGCGTTACGTCATTAAGACTGCTGAAATTATAAAAATCTGTAATTTTTGCGACACCTTCGAGAAATTCAAAATAATTTTCTTCAACCGAAGCCATGTAAGTAATGTTGTGCATTGGATTAGTAAAGATAATAAGTTCAATGTCGTTTTTCTTGCAGATTTCGACAAATTCACTCAAAGCATTTAGAGCCTCTTCAAGAATACGGACAGGAATATTTTGTACAACTGGCGGTTTTACATCTTCCCAATTATAATTTGACTTTCTGCCGTATTCGTATTGCCAACCGTAGTTATAAAAAACGTCAAAATTCCAGTTACCTTGTTTAGAAAGTAAATAGTATAGCGAACGTGCTGCATCGATAGGATTTAGATACAACGATAAAAAGTAGTTATAATTACATAAATATTCGTAAGGACATCGCATTGGTTCAATAATATGTATTTCCGAAGGGGTAGTACAGGAGACATTATCAATACCAATATAAATTTTTGATGGGCGTATTTTGTTTTTCAGAAAAGTTTTTAAGTTGCCTAAATGCTCAGGAATTAGTCCGACAGAATATGTCATGTTGTAAATTTTTTCATTCCTGATTTTTTCAACATGTATTGCTCCAACTCTCGAAGAACCGAATAAAAAACCATTAAATTTATCTGGATTATTCAAAATATATTTCATTTTTATGTAATGTCTGTTAGGTTCTACTCCGGTAGGGCGTATTTTTTCAGCATGAAACACGTTGAACGGATCGACAACAAAAGGTAAAACAACTTGCAACATTAAAGCGTAAATCGCAAAAATTGAAATTTTCAGCAAAAATTTTTTCATGGGAAATTTTCTTCTTTCGTCAAAATTGAAAATACACAAATTCTGTATTGTTTATGGCTCTTAACATAATAAGTAAAGTAACCAGACCGAAATAAAATACGTATCTTAGAAATGGCTTTTTAAGCGATGAGACACGAATTATTGTATCTTTAGTCAGTGAAAAATATTCAAACAAGGCCATAACCGAAAAAGGAATTAAGAATAATGCCAGAGAAATTTTGTCCATTTTAATATCAACAAATCCCTTGTGTAAATATTCCAAGTGCATTGAAATTCCCCTAAACATATTCCCGAAAACATAAATGGCTTCGTTCAAATTTTGTGCCCTGAAAAACACCCATGCGAACATACAAAACGTGAATGTCATTAAAACTTTCAAAACTCTTTCGAGACCGTGAGGCTGATAATTTTTAGGCTTCCTCGTGAAAACATTTTCAAAAATCTGTGCGAGCCCGTGCAGTCCTCCCCAAATTACAAATGTCCAGTTCGCTCCGTGCCATAATCCGGAAATCATAAACGTAATCATCAGGTTAAAATAATGTCGAATTTTCCCGACCCTATTTCCTCCCAGCGGAATATAAACGTAATCCCTGAACCATGTACTCAACGAGATATGCCACCTGCTCCAAAATTCCCGAATGCTTGACGAAAAATACGGACATTTGAAATTTTCCATTAATTCAATTCCGAATAATTTTGCCGTTCCTCGTGCAATGTCCGAATATCCCGAAAAATCGCAGTAAATTTGAATCGTAAAGAAAAATGCCGCCAAAATTAACGCAAATCCTTTGAAATCATAAACGTTATTGAAAACTTTGTCGGAATAAATTGCGAGGTTGTCAGCAATAACTAATTTCTTGAAAAATCCCCACGCCATTAATTTTAATCCGTATGTAGCCTGTTCGTAATTAAATTCGTGTTTAGCTTTGATTTGAGGCAGTAAATTATTCGTGCGTTCAATCGGCCCTGCTACAAGCTGCGGAAAAAATGATATAAACGTTGCGTAAATTCCAAAATGTTTTTCGGCTTTGACATTTCCCTTGTAAACATCAATAACGTAACTTAAAGTCTGAAATGTGTAAAACGATATTCCGACCGGCAAAAGCAATTTTAATGTTACAGGGTGAAGCTGAATTGAAAAAAATTTTGCGAAGTTTACAAAACTCTCTGAGAAGAAATTAAAATATTTGAATACGAATAATATCCCCAAACACGCCGTCAATGTTAAAATCAGCGTACTCTTGGGGGGGGGGTACAGGTTACATTTTTGCGATATTCAATCAAAATTGCTGCTATATATGATACTATTGTCGTAAATAAAATTAAAACTACATATTTTGCGTTCCAGCTCATGTAAAAATAATAACTTGCAACAAACAACAAAATCCACCGCAAGCGATGAGGTAATAACCAATAAATTCCGAATACAACCGGTAAAAATATTCCGTACTGCCAAGAATTAAATAACAATTAATAACACCTTCAAAAATTTTTTAATGATATAAAATATAAAAGTTGAAAATTATTATATCATGTCGATTTTTTGTTGGAGATATAATTATTTTATGTTAGGAGTTGAGTAAAACGTACAAAAATATTAAATTTCTCGGAAACTCTCTTGAGTGTATTCGTGATTTTCCTGATGAAATTCGCAGAGAAGCAGGGTATCAACTCGACAGAGTACAGCATGGACTTCAGCCGAACGATTTTAAGCCTATGTCGGTTATTGGTAACGGTGTTGAGGAAATACGAATCAGAGACAATACAGGAGCCTTTCGAGTTTTTTATGTTGCACGTAAAGAGGATTTTGTGTATGTTCTTCATGCTTTCAAGAAAAAATCGCAGACAACTCCCAAAAAAGAAATAGAAATTGCTCAACAACGTTATAAAATGATTTCAAAGGAGGAGTTATAAATTATGGAAAATGAAAATACTTTTGTTAATGTATGGGACGCTCTCGAAGATACTCCGTCGGATTCCCAAAAGATGAAATTAAAATCTGAACTTATGACAGATATAACGGAATTTATAAAGCAGAAAAACTGGGATAAAAATTCTGCGGCGAAAAACTGCGGACTTACAATTCCCCGAATAAATGATTTGTTAAAGGGAAAAATTAATAATTTCTCTTTCGATTCACTGTTCAATATTGTTTCTGCTCTTGGACATAAAGTAAAAATTTCTATTGAGTACTAATTTATTATGCCTTACACAATTAAAGATATTTCAGAATTAACAGGGCTTCCCGCTTCGACTTTAAGATATTATGACAAGCAGGGATTGTTGCCCGGACTTAAACGAAACGAAAATAATATCAGAATTTTCACGGACGAAGATTACGGATTTTTGAGAATTATTGAATGTCTGAAAAAATCAGGGCTTTCAATTAAGGACATCAAGAAATTTATAGATTTACATGATAAAGGCGATTCGGGGATAAAGGAACGGCAACAGATTTTTGTTAAACGCAGAAAAATTTTATTGAACGAATTAAAGAATTTACAGGAAATTTTAAGCATAATAGATTATAAATGCTGGTATTACGAAAAGGCTTGCAGGGAAGGCACTGAATCGGGATTGAAAAATCTCAAAAATTCCGACATTCCCGAAAAATTCCGAAAGGCTCGCGAACTTTTGCACAAAAAATAAATTCAACATCTCCCCATTAATAAAATTAAGGGAAGATGTGTGAATAAAAATTAATACGCAAGTTTATAAATTTCTAAAACGTCTTCGGGTTCAAGGTCTGCTAAAACTCCGAATGTCTGACCTTTTGAGGCGTTTGCAGCAATTTTTTCGATGTCGTCCTCTTTGATCCCAAGTTCACGCAAAGTTGTAGGGGATTTTATATCTTTGAAGAAACTTTCAAGGGCTTCGATTGCGTCAATGGCTTTTTCTTCGTCTGTTCCGTCAAAAATATCAAAAACTCCCTCGCCGAGTCTTGCAAATGGAACGGGATTCTCTTCGTATAAATATCTCGCCCACGCAGGCATTACGACCGAAAGCGACGCACCGTGAGGAACTCCGAATAACAAACTTAAAGAGTGTCCCATTCTGTGCGATGAAAAATCTCCCCGTGTTCTTCGTCCGACCGATAAGAAGCCGTTATGAGCCATTACTCCTGCCAAAGCATATTCCGCCCTTAAATCGTAATCTTTGGGATTTTCGATTAATTCGGGAATAACTCTCATCATCGTGCGAATCAAAGTGTAAGCCTGTTCGTCAATTAGTTCTGAACCTTCGTCGCCGTCTAAAACTCTTTCGAGCATGTGAGCGATAATATCAACTCCGCCGTATACTGTCTGCTTTTCGGGCAGTGTAATTTGAAATGAAGGATCTATAACTGAAACTTTAGGATAGACTAAAGGACTGTTCATTGAAACTTTTGATTCTTTTTCGGGATTGCTGACGACAGCGATTCCGTTGACTTCGCTTGAAGATGCCGAGACCGTAACAACGCCGTAAATCGGGAAAGCCTTTTCGATTGCTGCCTTTTTCTCGAAGAAGTCCCAGACATCACCGCTATAACATGCTCCTGCTGCAATGGCCTTTGATGTGTCAAAAGCACTTCCGCCGCCGATGGGAATAATTGCATCAATTCCGCCTGCTTTGATTCTTGCGATTCCCTCACGAACTTTGTCGATTCTGGGATTTGATTTAACATCGTTGACTTCGGAATAATGAATCCCTGCTTTGTTAAGCATTTCAGTAACCTGAGCATATGCACCGCTCTTGAAAGTTCCCTTTCCGCCGTAAACAAGCAAAACACCTTTAATATTATCGGCTTTAAGACGTGGAGAGAGATCTTTAACCGTATCTTTTCCGAAAATTATTTCAGTCGGATTGTGCCATATAAAATTTTGCATAAATAATCATCACCTTAAAATAAAATTTTTGAAATTATTAACATGCTATAATTAATTTTAACTCAAATATCAGGAATTTTTTAAGGAGGAAATTTTTTTATTATGGAACCTGTTTACAAATATTTTAAGCCTGCGTGGAAGAGTTTTTACAAATTAATTTTTCTCATGCTTTTGATTTTAGTTCTTGCATGTGTCGGAAGTATTTGGGGACCTCTCAATTCAGGTGCAAAATTAAAGTGGATGTGGATTCTTGCAATAGTCGTTGATGTTGTCATTTTCCTTTATATTGCGATTAAGCGTGCAACGATGTCGTTAATTCTCAAAGACAATCCCGACAAAGCCGAAGATCAGGAAATTGCATATGTCGTTGTACACCCGTTGAAGCCTTTTAGCCCGAATTTCAGAGAATCAATCGAAATCGGACTCGCAAACATCGTTCATATTAAGGTCGGCCAGAATTTATTACAGACTTTGTTAAATATCGGAGACATTGTTGTAACGTCATCAGGAACTGCAATCGAAGAAATCAAAGCACACAACATTCCTAATCCTCAGGCAGTACGTGATGAAATTCAGGTACACGCAAGGAAATACACGATGCAGCAGCCCAACACAAACATGACAGCTACGGCAGCGGCAGTAAATACAACTACAACAGGTGAATAAAAAATAAAATTCATATTTGCATTTTTTTGAATGTAGGATATAATATCGCTCGTTGTTTTTGAAGGGCAAAGAGAATCGCTAGCTCAGTCGGTAGAGCACCGGACTTTTAATCCGGGTGTCGGGGGTTCAAGTCCCCCGCGATTCACCAGATAATAAAGGTCTCATCGTCTAGTGGCCAAGGACACAGCCCTTTCAAGGCTGCGGCGCGGGTTCGAATCCCGCTGAGACCGCCAAATTTACGAAATTAACCACCTGTTGTAAATCAAAAATTTGCGACAGGTTTTTATTTTGATTAAAGACAGGCTAAAATCTTTCCGATAAGTCAAATGACAAGAAATGAAAACAAAAACGAAAAATTACAGGAGGTAAATTTCATGGTCAACACAAATGCACAGCTTAAATATCAGGCAACAAGGATTTCAACGGCAACAAAAGAACAATTATTATTAATCACGTACGACATCGGAATCAAAGCATGTCATACCGCAGAAAACGCTTTAACGGCAAAAAATCCCGATTACGATCTCGCTAACCGTGAAGTAATCAGAGCTCAGGAAGTCGTCAGAGAATTAATGGTAACTCTCAATCGTGAAAAAGGCGGGGACATGGCTGACAAGTTAATGCAGTTGTACGAATACATGTATCAGCTTTTAGTCGATGCAAACATGAAAAAAGATCCCGAGAACATCAAAACTGTTCGTGGAATGCTTGAGGAATTAAAACAGACTTGGGAAAGTGCTTTAATGAAGTTGTTGCAGGAATATCAAGCCGCACACCCTGACGATAAAGACCTTCAAAACGCAATGGCTGAAATTGAAGGCAAAAAAACTCCCGCGACAGTTCCTACGGTTTCTACAGCGAATACGACGGTGAAACAAAATGCTAAATCAGGAAGCTTTACGCTTGCAGGATAAAATTCTGAAACAGTCGAAAGAATTAATTTCAAGGGAAATAAAACTCTGTAAAACTTTAAGGACAATGATCTCTCGGGAACTTGAGGCCATTGTCCTTAATGCTGATATGGACGAGTTATTCAGGATTCTTGAGCAGAAAGACGAAATTATTTCCCAAATTCAATTACTTGCTGACGGCTGGAAAGATATTTTTAACGAAAATTCGAGGGCAAAATTAATTGATTTATACCCTAATGATCACGAACTGTCGCAATTAATACTTGAAAGCCGTGAAATTGCTGACAGTATAATTAAAGCTGAAGATGCAGCCATTAGCGAACTTGAAAAATATCAGTCCGATTTAAGATCTCAAATGGTCGGAAGGGCACATTCAAGAAACGCCGCTGCAAGTTATGCAAGAATGGGAGGATCGATAATTTGAAAAACAGAACGGGGAAATTTTTTTTCGCTTTTATTTTTACATTTGCAGTTTTAATTTTTATTTTAACGTTTAACATTAATTTTTTATACGCTGAAGAAGAGGATTCTGACTTAAAGAAAGAACGTGAAATAGGCCGTAAAGCTGTTGAACAGATTCAAGAACAATGGCCTTTAACTTCTGATCCGGCAATCGAATCAAAACTCGAAATGATTATCAACAAATTAGAGCCTTATATGCAGAGACGGATTGATTGGGAGGTTAAATTAGTCAAGAGCGAGGAATTAAACGCATTTTGTCTGCCCGGAGGATTTATATTTTTCACGACCGGAATACTTGAAAAACTCGAAACTGATTCGGAACTTGCAGCGGTTATGGCTCACGAAATGATTCACGCTGACAGAAAACACTCTTTGCGAATGGCTGCTGAGGGTAATAAAGTTACTTTGGGAGCTTTGGCCGTAATGTTGTTGAGCGGTGGTGCAATGGCTCCTGTAGTTTTAGCACAGGTTGCACAGGTCGCAATAACAAGTTCTTACACAATGGAACTCGAAGCTGAAGCCGACAGACTTGGACTTGAAGCGTTAATAAAATCCGGATATTCTCCAACAGGAATGATTACGCTTTTTGAACGTTTCATGGCCGAAGAATATAAACAGCCGATTCACAATTACGGGATTTACATGAATCACCCGGAGTCGCCTAAAAGATTAGCTGCTGCCGTTAAAATTTTGCACGACAAAAAAATTCCTATTGAGCGTAAATACCCTTTAGGATTATTAAGAACTGAAATCAAAGAGACTAAAAAGAAAATTCAGCTTAATATTGACGGCTTAAATGTCTTAACAGGAAACAACAACCCCGAAATCAAAGATGCCATAACAAAATCCCGTGAAGCAATCGACAAATATTTTCAGCTTGAATTAGCACCGTATGAGATTCAGGTTATGAATAATGCCGTGTATATTTCAAATCATTTTATTTCAGGAAATGTCAAGGGAATTACGAAGCCTGAGAAAGTTCGGGAAAATTTGTTGAAGGCAATTAATTTAGCACGAGCAAAGCACCCGACATCAAAATTTTTCAAATAATTGTCTCCCCTCGAAAGGGGAGATTATATATTATGTCAACGTTTCAAAAATTTAACTCCAAATTTCACGCCTAATCTCACGGGAATTATCAACGCCGCAAGTACAAAACAATTAAGCCATGAATCTAAACTTAATGAATGAACGCTTAAAACATCTCCGCCCAAAGTTATAAAAATATATTGCAGCACAAAAATAAATAACATAACTGCAACACAATTTTTCGACGAAGCCATTGAAAGACCGTTGAACGTTATCGACATCATAAACACTGCGAACACTGCCGAACGCAAATATATTATGTCTTGCGTCATGAATAAATTTCTGATCGGCTTCACGAACAATATCGCAAGGCATATAAACGTTATATATGCTGCTCCGATCAAAATTTCATTCAGCATTTCAGGCGTGATTATGTTTGCATCTCTCGGAATCGGCATTTCGTCCATGTATTTGTCCTTCGGAGGTTCAGTCCCGAAAGCTATTGCGGCGAGTGTGTCCATTGCAAGATTAATCAACAATAACTGAATTACAGTTAAAACAACATTCTGACCGAACAATGGCCCCAAGAAACAAATTAAAACCGCTGCGACATTAACTGTTAATTGGAACACTAAAAATTTACGAATGCTCTTGAACATCGTACGGCCGTACAAAATTGCTTTTGCTATGGATTTGAAATTGTCATCAAGAATCGTAATGTCTCCTGCTTCCTTTGCAACTTCAGTTCCGGAACCCATTGCAAAACCAACATCAGCTTTTTTTAATGCAGGCGAGTCGTTCACTCCGTCTCCGGTCATTCCGACAACAAGATTTAATTCTTGAGCGATTTTTACGAGTCTGCTTTTATCCGAAGGCAAGGCACGGGAAATTACACGCAAATTCGGCAAAATAGATTTTAATTCGTCATCGGTTTTTTCTGCCATTTCCTGTGAAGTCATTGCAACATCTTCTGGGCTTGAAATCAATCCTGCTTCTTTTGCTATTGCTACGGCGGTTTCTTTTCTGTCTCCCGTAACCATTACAACCTGAATGCCTGCACTGCGAACTTTTTTAATTGCTTCGACTGCTTCAGCTCTGACGTTATCACGAATGCTCAAGACACAAACTAATTCCATGCCTTCTCCGGTGTTTTTTGCCAAAGCCAACAGCCTCATTGCTCTTCCAGCTTGAGAATTTATATATCTGTCGAGTTTTTCAGGATCAGCAACATTTTTGCATTGAGGGATAATTTTTTCCGGAGCTCCCTTGATAAAAATTCGTCCGTCGTTTAATTCAAGTGTTGACATTTTGTTATCTGAATTAAAAGCCGTGAAATTTTTAATCTGATTTTTAGCGTCGTTAATGTCTTTTTGTAAATCTTCGTGTTTCAGGAAATATGACATTAAAGCTCTGTCGGTGCTGTTGCCTCCGATTACGGAATCATCGCCGATTGTTGCACTGTTGTTTGCTCCCGCAGCAATAACAAAATCTTCAAGTTCTGTTCCGCTTAAATCATTAGGAGATCTGAAAATCCGTTTTGTATCGGGCATTGCAATTTCAGCAATCGTTAATCGGCCTTCGGTTATCGTTCCTGTTTTGTCGCTGAATAATAAATTCAAACTTCCAGCAGTTTCAAGACCGTTAATTTTTCTGACTAAAACATTATCGCCGGCCATTTTCATTGACTGGAACGACATCAACATTGACGTAAGCATCGGCAGACCTTCGGGAACTGCACAGACAACAATAGTAACTGCTACGGTGATTGCGTCAACAATTAATCTCGCCCAGCCGTAAAAATCAGCAGGCAAATTCCCCGTGATTAAAGTTCTCGCTAAAATTCCGATTATTATTGCCGTTGCACCTGTGTAACCGAAAACTGAAATCTGTTTCGCAAGTTTTCCGAGTTTAATTTGTAACGGTGTCTTACGTTGAGCTTCCTGAACTTCGAGAGCCAACTCGCCGAATAAAGTTTTATCGCCGACAACGGAAATTTTCATGTAACCTTCGCCCGAACATACGACAGTTCCGCGATAAACATAAAATTTATTTAACAAATCCTTGATGTTAAATTCTTCGTTTGAGTTGTTAGGGATTTTTTCGGCTTCTTCAGTTTCACCGTTTAAGGCTGACTGATCGACTTTGATTGAACCTTCGATTATTACACCGTCAGCGGGGATTTTGTCTCCTGCCTGCAAATAAATAATGTCATTTGTAACGGCTTCGCTGACATGAATTTCGTGAATGCTTCCGTTACGAATAACTTTTGTCATCTCTGAGGCTTCCTGTTGAGATTTCAACAACGAGGCTTTATGTTCCTGTTTGTATTCGGTGATTGACGAGACGCACGAGGCAATTAAAATTGCAACGAAAATTCCGAAAGGTTCAAACCATTCTGCACGCCCCATAATGAAAAGTACTAATTGAATCACTAATGCACAAAGCAAAATTATAATCATGGGGTCTTTGAGGGAGTTGAAAAATTTTGCTGCAAAAGTTTCGAGCGGGATTTCAGTTAAAGCATTTGAACCGTATTTTTGACGGCTTTCCTGAACTTCCGAATCACTGAGACCTTTTAATACATTCATATAAAAAATTTCCTCCAATTTGAAAATTTGAAACAAAATAATATTTATGATTATACATCGCAATATTTTTTCCTTTGGTTAAGTGATATAATTCCAAGTATTCCAAAAATAATTTTTATAATTTTCGGAGGTATAGTTCAAATGAAAAAATTTATCGCTTTACTTCTCGCAGCAAGCATGATTTTTAGTGCTGCACCCGCAGTTTTCGCCGCACCGATTAAGATCGGTATTTCGATTTGGAGTTCAACGGATACTCTCGGCAGTGAATGCAAAAGAATGATTGATGCCGCTGCAAAGGCTCTCGGTGTTGAAACTCAATGGGTCGATCAGGCTCACATTTCCGAACAGGTTACGGCAAGTGCTGAAACTTTAGCATTGGCAGGCTGCGACGGAATCATTATCTGCAACTCGGCTTCGGCTGAAATGGGTTCAGTAATTAAGACATGCGATGAAAATGAAGTTTATGTTGCTCAGTTCTTCAGAGCAATCGACAAAGACACAAACCCTGAAGAATATGCACAGGCTACAGCTTCCAAATATTATGTCGGTGCAGTTCATGAATCAGAATTTGACAACGGCAAAACATTAGTCTTGATTCTTGCAGGTCAAAAAGGCTGCCGCAAAATCGGTCTTGAAGGCTGGGAACCCGGCGATGCAACATTCTTGGGACGCTGGGCAGGTTACAAAGCCGGTGTTGAAGCATGGAACGCTGAACACCCCGATGATAAAGTTGTTTTATTAGATCCTCAGTATGGACGTACAACAACCGATACCGGACGTGCAACAGCAGAAGCAATTATCGACGCAAACCCTGACATCGACGCTTTAATCGTTGCAGGCGGCGGCGGTGATACACTTCTCGGAGCAATCGCAGCAATCGAAGCAAAAGGTTTGACGGGAAAAATCGCTGTTGTTTCGACAGACTTCCTTCCTGACCTTGACGCAAAATTAAAATCAGGTGCAATGGCTGCTGAAAGCGGCGGACATTATGCAGATCCATTCTTTGCTTTCTTAATGGTCTACAACACTGTAAGAGGAAAATACGAATCTAAGACAGACGGATTCCACGACATGGTATTCCCTTACATGTATGTTGCATCGCCTGAAGATTATGCGAACTACGCAAAATATTTCACCGGAGATCAGCTTCCTTACAACGAAGACGAAATTAAAGCACTTGCCGAACTTTCATACGAAGATTTAGCAGCAGCATGTGCAAAACTTTCGGTTGAAGATGTTGTTTCAAGACACGCAAAATAAAGTGTTATGTTCGTTGCCCCTCACGTTAGAGGGGTATTTATTTTTGTGAAAGCGAAGTGAATTTTTATAATGCAATCCTTTAAGAACAGCCGTTTTTATGGATTTTTCATTTTAGCGGCTATGGTTGTAGTATTTTATGCAATCTTCAAGTTTTTAACTCCTACAAATTTCGGAAGTCCTGAAAATCTTTTCTCATATTTCCAATCTTCAATAATTTATTCGGTCGGCGGCTGCGGATTATATTTTATTGTCGTTATGGGATTATTTGATTTCGCTGTCGGTTCTAACATTGTTTTGTCGTCAATCGTCGGCGTAATTCTCTCAAAACATTTCGGCTATCTCGGATTTATTGTAGGCTGTTTAGGCTGCGGAACTTTAATCGGAATTTTAATCGGCTTCCTTTACAACAAATTAAACGTTCCTTCAATGATTGTTACGGTCGGATTAATGTTAATTTTCGAGAGTTTAGCGGTTTTTGCTGCCGGCGGAGTAAAGCAGACTTTAGACCCTGCATTAAGATTTTTTTCAGGAGCTCCGGGAAATATAATTCTTGCGTTTTGTGCATTTGCTTTAATGTGGTTCATTCTGAATTACACTAAAATTGGAACTTACTGTAACGCTATCGGTTCAAACGAATTTACAGCAAAGAATATGGGAATCGACGTTAAAAAATATAAATTAATCGGCTTTGCGCTCCTTCATTTCTTTGTCGGAATCATGGCAATTTTAACGGTCTCTTACGGCACAACAATGACGGCTTTAACGGGAATGTCAACAATGAGCCGAAACTTCCAGCCTTTAATGGGTACGTTCTTCGGTGTAGCTTTCAGAAAGTACGGCACTCCGATAAGTGCAATAGTAATCGGTGAATTTATCATTGCAATTATCTTTAACGGTTTTGTTGCATTAGGAGCCCCCACGACAGTACAAAATATCGTAACGGGAGCTGCATTATTAGTTATCGTAACTCTTACTGCAAGAGGCAAACGCGGTTCCGTTGTAAAGTAGGTGAATGAAATGAGCGAAATTTTATTACAGGCTGAAAATATTGATAAGAGATTCGGAATTACTCACGCCGTTGACAATGTAAGTCTTAATATCAATCGCGGCGAAATCCGTGCTTTAATCGGTGAAAACGGATCGGGAAAGAGTACTTTCTGCCAAATGCTTTGCGGAATTTATACAATCGGAGGCGGAAAATTTATTCTTGATGGTCAGGAAATGCACGTCAAAAATCAGGTTGAAGCTAACAAAATGGGAGTTTCAATCATCGTCCAGGAAATGGGAACTTTATCGGGCTTAACGGTTGCCGAAAATATTTTCTTAGGCCATGAAGACCCGTTTATGAATCACGGAATCAAAAATACCCGTGCGATGATTCGTGAAGGTCAGAAATTATTGGACGAATACGGATTCAACAACATTAAGGCCGGTGCAATGATTGACAATTATAATTTCGAGGATAGAAAACTTGTTGAGATTGTCAAAGCAACTTACATGAAACCTAAAATTTTAATTGTTGACGAGACTACGACGGCATTATCTCAAAACGGCAGACTGGAACTTTATAAAATCATGGACGCTGTAAGAGCCGACAACAGAAGCGTAATTTTCATTTCTCACGATTTAGGCGAAATTCTCGAACACTGCGACACAATTTCGATTTTGAGAGACGGAGAATACATTGACACCGTAAATTCAAAAGATGTAAACGAAGATGATTTGAAACGTTTAATGGTAGGCCGTGAAATCGGCTCTGCATATTACAGAACTGATTACGGAAAACCAATTAGCGATGAAGTTGTCTTGACCGTCAAAAATGTTACAGTACCCGGACAAATTGAGGACGTAAATTTTGAATTGCACAGAGGCGAAATTTTAGGCTTCGGCGGTTTATCAGAATGCGGAATGCACGAAATCGGAAAAGCCGTATTCGGTGCTTCATGGGACAGACAGGGCGATGTTGTTTTAGCTGACGGGACGGAAATTACAAATATTCCTCAGGCAATCAGACATTCAATAGCTTATGCTTCAAAAGACAGAGACAATGAATCAGTTATCCTTAACGAAAGTATAAGAAATAATATAATTTTGCCTTCGATTGAAGATTTAGCAAATAAACATGTTTTAAGCGCAGGAAAATTAAATCATTTCGCTAAAGAATTTGCCGACAAGATGCAGACTAAAATGCAGGGAATTAATCAATTCGTTTCTGATCTTTCGGGCGGTAACAAACAAAAAGTCGTTTTGGCTCGCTGGCTCGGAAAGGGAAGCGATATTCTCGTTCTTGATTCTCCGACTCGTGGAATCGACGTTAAAGTCAAACAGGCAATTTATGCTTTGATGTCGGAATTAACTGCTCAGGGAAAATCAATAATCATGATCTCCGAAGAAATCCCGGAATTATTGGGAATGTCAGACAGGATTATGATTATGAAGGACGGAAAGATTAACGGAACATTCATGCGTTCTGAAAGTTTGAGCGAAGAAGATTTAATTGCGAAAATGGTTTAGTTTAGGCAGGTGAAAATTATGGCGATCGAAAAGAAAGAGCAATCAAAAATTTCTGAGTTTATTGACAGTGATTTATTCAAGGGTCTTTTACCTTTTATCGGGCTTGTTGTAATTTTAGGCGTGATGTATTGGCTGACTGAAGGACGAATTGCACAGCCTAAGAGAATGCGTTTGCTGCTGTCTCAGGTTTATTACCCGATGATAGTTGCAACGGGAGTATTTTTTATAATGACTTTAGGTTCGATTGATTTTACCGAAGGTTCAACGCTCGGAGTTGCTTCAATCGTTGTGTCGGTTTTGTCATTTTATAACATTCCTCTTGCAATTTTAGGCGGAATTTTGACAGGTGCTGCAATAGGTGCAATAAACGGATTTTTCCATGTTAAATTCAAGTTACAGAGTTTTATCGTTACAATTTGTACGATGTATTTATTCAGGGGTGTTTGTGCATATCTCACGACTGAAACTGCTATCCCTGCCAGTGCCGCAATAAAAGCTCTCGACAGTGATAACTTGAAAATTTCAATTACTGTTGCGGTTTTAGTAATTGCGTTTTTCCTTTTCAAATTTACGAGAATCGGGAACGATGTCAAGGCTGTAGGTTCAGGAGAAACGGCAGCGAGATTTTCGGGAGTACGAACTGACAAAGTGAAATTTTTAACTTTTGTCGCAGCAGGAGCATTAACAGGTCTTGCAGCATTCGTCAACGTTATCAAAGTCGGATCAATCACCGCAACGGCAGGAAATCAGCTTGAAACACAAATTTTAATTTCGTTGGTTTTAGGAGGATTGCCGATTACTGGAGGAGCGAAGGTAAGATTTTCAAATATTATCGTCGGAACTTTAATGTATACGGTTTTGAATAACGGCCTTGTAATGTTGGGATTTGAATCAGCAACTCAACAGTTAATTAAGGGAATTGTATTTTTGATTTTCGTTGCTTTAACGATAGATAGAAAGGCTTTGAAAGTCATAAAATAATTTTTCAATGTCATCTCCCCTGCAGGGGAGAATTTTTTTTCTTGCTTTGAAATTTCTTTCACATTATAATTCTCATATTCAACAAAAATTTTTTTAGAGGTGATTCTTATTATGAAGAAATTTATTCTTGCATTACTTGTTGTAGTTTTCGCATTAGTTTCATTCTCGGCATATGCTTGGGAACCGTCAAAAAATGTTACCGTAATTGTCGCTTACAAAGCAGGTTCGGGAACTGACAACACCGCCAGAGTCCTCTCAAAATACGCTACAAACACTGTCGGAAAAACTTTAGTCATTCAGAACATCGAAGGCGGATCAGGTTCAATCGGCTGGACTTCGTTATCAATGGCAAAACCTGACGGATATACAATCGGATTCGTAAATCTTCCGACACTCTGCTCAAACATTGTCGAAGAACTTGGAGATTACACGATTGATGATTTTGCACCTATCTGCAATCACGTCAACGAAACTTCTCTTGTCTTAGTCGCAAAAGATTCCCCCTTCAAAACTCTTAACGACTTAGTCAAATTCGCAAAAGAGAATCCCGGAAAATTAAAGGCCTCAACAAACGGCACAAAAGCATCGAATCACATCGGCTCGGAACTTTTAGCAAAGTCAGCAGGCTTTGAATACATGGCAATTCCTTATGGCGGAACAGCAGATCAGATTTTGGCTCTTCGTCAGGGCGAAGTTGATTTTTCAGTTGCTAAGGAAGCTGACATCGCCGCAATCATGAGCGAAGTTAAAATCTTGGGTGTTTTCTCCGAAAAGAGAATGGAAAGTTTACCCGATGTCCCGACACTTGGCGAACTTGGTTATTATAATAAGTGGTACGGAAGTGCAAGAGCCATTGTCGCACCTAAGGGAACTCCGAAGGAAGCAATCGAATTTTACGAAGCTGCATTCAAAAAAGCTATGGAAGACCCCGAATACATCGCAGCAGCAGAAAAAGCAGGCGTTACAACGTTGTATCTTAATGCTGAAGACACAGGAAAATTAATTCAGGATCAGTATAAATTCTGCACTGACGAAGTAGCTAAACTTTGGGAGTAAAAATTTTCGGCCATGAAAAAAACTGACATAGGCGTTTGTCTTGTGATGTATGCGGTGTGTGCGTTATTTTTATACATGACACTGCAGCTCAAAAAGGCAGCCCAGATTTACCCATTATGTATCATTGCATTATTGGCAGGTTTAACGACTTTACACGTAATTAATATGGTTGTTGCAGCGAAACGTGAAGGAGTTACGAGCGGATTGGAAGATTTCAAAGACTTTTTACCCGGTCAATTTTTCACGTTATTAGCAATGATTGTTATTTATATTGCTGTAATGCCTTACGTCGGATTTTACATTGCAAGCATTTTATTCATGACAGCAAGTTTGTTGTTTTTGCGTGTAAAAATCTGGCAGATAGTTTTGTCGGAGATTGCAATTTTCGCTCTGGTTTATTGTGCATTTACATTATTCCTTGAGGTTAAATTGCCTGCCGGAAGTTTATTAGGTTAAGGGTGAGGTGTAAAAATCATGCTTGAAACTTTATCTTTAATGGCTCACGGATTTGTTAATGCTCTTTACCCCGTAAACATTCTCGCAATGATTGCAGGAGTTACAATCGGAATCGTAATCGGCTGTTTACCCGGTTTATCTGCTGCAATGGGAGTTGCTTTGTTATTGCCAATGACGTTTTCAATGGACGCTTCAACAGGAATGATTATGTTAGGGGCGATTTACTGCGGAGCAATTTTCGGCGGTTCGATTTCAGCAATTTTGATTCACACTCCCGGAACTCCCGCCAGTGCTGCAACAGCTATCGAAGGTTACCAAATGACTCTCAAAGGTCAGGCGGGTAAGGCTCTCGGAATTGCCTGCGTAGCGTCATTCTTCGGCGGATTGCTTTCTTGTATTTCATTATATTTCTTTGCTCC
The DNA here is from genome assembly GCA_017449135.1 of Synergistaceae bacterium. Lineage (GTDB taxonomy): Bacteria > Synergistota > Synergistia > Synergistales > Aminobacteriaceae > JAFUXM01. Next base: position 1,321 of record JAFSKE010000136.1, on the reverse strand, counting down.
ATTGTTAGGACAGCTTGCAATGAAATTCGGTTCTCCGGAATATTTCTGGCTTTCAATTTTCGGATTGACAATCATTGCGGGCGTTTCGTCAAAATCAATGGTAAAAGGATTAATGAGCGGTGCATTAGGTTTATTGCTTTCAACAATCGGAATGGATCCAATGCAGGGCGTTAAAAGATTCATGTTCGGTCAGTCGTCATTGTACGAAGGAATTAACGTTACATGTGCCTTAATCGGTTTATTCTCGATGAGTCAGGCATTAATTCTCGCCGAAGCAAAAATCAAAGCACGTGCAAGAGCTACACAATTCAAGGACAGAATGTTACCGACAAAAGAGGAAATGAAAACCATAGCTCCTACAATCGGACGTTCCTGGATAATCGGAAATTTAGTTGGAATTTTGCCCGGTGCAGGTGCTTCAATAGCGTGTTTCATGGGTTACAACACTGCAAGGCAATTCTCGAAACACAAGGAATTATTCGGACATGGAAGTTATGAAGGTGTCGCAGGAAGTGAAGCAGCAAACAACGCAGTAACCGGAGGATCATTAATCCCAATGCTGACTCTTGGAATACCCGGTGAAAGTGTTACGGCCGTTTTAATGGGTGGATTAATAATTCAAGGTTTAACGCCGGGGCCGAATTTGTTTGTCGGTGAAACTGCAAAGATGACTTACACATTTTTTGCAGGCTTCGTGTTAATTCAGTTCTTTATGCTTGGAATTGGATTAATCGGCTGTCGTGGATTTGCTAACATTGCAAGACTTTCCGATGCAATTTTAATTCCTGCCGTAACAATTTTGTGTGTTGTAGGATCGTTTGCAATTCACCAGAATTTTGTTGACGTTGTAATAATGTTAATTTTCGGTGTCATCGGCTGGTTAGCACGAAAATTCGGACTGAATAACGCCGCAATAGTTTTAGCATTGATACTCGGCCCGATCGGTGAAAAAGGTTTGAGACGTTCGCTGTTATTGTCGAATGGAGACCCAAGAATTTTATTCTCAACACCGATTTGCTGGGTATTAGTCGTAATGTGCGTAATCGGAATTTTATCGCCTATCTTAATGGACAGAATGACAAAGAAAGCTGAAAACGCGGATTAATTATTATTCGTCAATTTTACGAATTAATCTGAAAATTGCGGAGGCCAACTTTTGAGAATCATGTCTCAGAACACGGCCTTCTTTTTCATTTTCAAAAATTGACATTATCGGAGCTTCAAAGCAAATTATTCCCATGTCTTTTATTAATTCACGCTGATGATAATTCAAATATAACGGGAAAGCACCTTTCTTTTTGTAATTTTCGACAATATCATC
>JAFSKE010000135.1 GCA_017449135.1 Synergistaceae bacterium | reverse complement strand
ATTATGTTGAGCCGATAGCGACAAATTCGTTTTACCCTGCAGAAAATGAAGATGACACAACGGCAAAATTTTTCGACAACGGAACATTAACAACAACAGTTCCGACAGGTAAAAATATTGACGTTGCAACATTCATGAAAACGGGAAAAACATATGAACCGTTACTCACAACAAACATGACAGCTTCTGATACACAAAATTCATTGGGTAGCAGCAGCGGAGGTTGTAATGCGATGATTTTTGCTCCTGCTATTTTAATTGGAATTTCATTGTCGAAGTTAAAGAAATAAAAGGAAACGAAGAGGGAATTTCTTTAAGCAATACATCTTGAATATTCCCTCAAAAATTTTCCTTTAAGCAGCTTTTTTGTAATCAATGATCGTTAATTCCTGTGAAAATTGTTTTACCGTTTCCGTAATTTCTTCGATTTTCAAAGCAACGTCTCCGCTATAAAAAATTTCATCGCATTCACTGCATTTATAACACGGAATATTTCTGATTACTAAAAGTCCGAAATCCATTTCGATTGCTTCTGCTGTCGTGCTTTTATATACATCTTTCCCGCATCGCATACACTTAATCATTTTTATATCTCCTTTCGAGTTTTGAAATCTCTTTCCCATTTTGCCTGATCAGGAATATAAGCAGTGATGATGTAAATCATATCATCATTTATACTTGCGACAATATGTATTATTTTGTAATCTTTTTGCCCTAAAATCAAACAGCTTGGAAACGGATAATCCTCAGGATAGTGTTCTATGATTTCTCCGTTGTCAATGGCTGAAAATACATCAGCAATCGAAATTCCACGTTCATTTAACCTTTTTCGGCCATGTTGAGTAATGATTATTTTCTCAGGTTGATTCAACGTTCTAAAATTTTCTATCAAGTACATTTATTCGTGAACCTCCTTTGAATATTCCCTCAAAAATTTTCCCGTGTAACCTTTTTTGCTTTGCATGACTTCCTCAGGTGTTCCGCAGGCAACTAAATTTCCTCCCTTTTCCCCTCCTTCAACGCCTAAATCAATAATATAATCTGCCGACATCAAAACATCTAAATTATGTTCTATGAAAATTACCGTGCTTTTGTTATTGTCAATTATTCTGTGAACTATCTGCAACAATTTTTTAACGTCCGTGTAAAATAATCCCGTCGTAGGTTCGTCAAGCAAATATAAAGTTCTTCCTCCGAATTTTTTTGAAAGTTCCTTCGAGAGTTTCACACGTTGAGCCTCTCCGCCCGACAAAGTTAAAGCAGACTGACCAAGCCTGATATATCCAAGTCCTGAATCTTGAATTACTTTTAATTTGTTTGAGATTTTAGGAATGTCCTTGAAAAATTCCAACGCTTCATCGACTGTCATTGCCAAAACATCAGCAATATTTTTATCCTTGAATCTCACTTCGAGGGTTTCATGATTGTAACGTGTTCCCTTGCATATCTCACAGTCAGAATAAATATCAGGCAGAAATAACATCGAAGTTTTTACGCTCCCTGCACCTCCGCAGGCCTCACATCTTCCGCCTTTAACATTGAAACTGAAACGCCCTGCCGTATATCCCCGAATTTTTGCTTCAGGCAATGCAGCGAAAAATTCACGAATTAAACTGAAAACTCCCGTATATGTTGCAGGATTTGAGCGTGGAGTTCTGCCGATTGGACTTTGATCAACTAAAACTATGTTATCGAACAAATCAGCACCGATAATTTCCTTGAATTTTCCCGGACGTTCTCGGAAATCATTATCCAAAATCCTCCGCATTCCCTTATATAAAACGTCATAAAGAAAGCTGCTTTTTCCCGAACCTGAAACACCGCTTATACAAGTGAAAACTCCGACAGGAATATCAATATCAACATTTTTCAAGTTATTATGAGCGGCACCGATAACGTGAATCCAGTTTTTAGGGTCTCTGCGGGATTTATTTTTTACGATTCCAGTTGCTTCACCTCGCAAATATTTTCCTGTTTTTCCGTCAGATTTCAAAATTTCGTCATAACTTCCGGAATATAAAATCTCTCCGCCCTTTTCGCCTGCTTCAACTCCTAATTCGATTAATTCATCGGCTGCCTGCATTGTTTCTCTGTCATGTTCCACAACTACAACAGTATTTCCCAATTCTTTAATCGATTTCAGAGAACGAATTAATTTTTCCGTGTCCCTTGAATGTAATCCGATTGTGGGTTCATCGAGAACATATAAAACCCCGCTTAAATTTGAGCCGATTTGTGTTGCAAGCCTGATTCTCTGACTTTCACCGCCCGAAAGAGTGTCAGCCCTTCTCAATAGCGACAGATAGCCTACTCCGACATCAACTAAAAATTCAAGACGTTTGTTAATTTCGCTTAAAACTTGAGAGACGATTGAGGATTCAGTTTTCGAGAGTTTGAGATTTTTTGTAACCTTCACTAATTTTTCAACCGGCATTACCAATAAATCACCGATTCCGTAGCCTGAAACTTTTACATTCAAAGCCTCCTGCCGAAGTCTTAATCCCCCGCAGGTTTTGCAGATGTCTTCTTCACGATATTGATTAACTTCGTCAACTACATTTTCATTTTCTGCAAACCATTTTAATTTTTCCTCAAGCCACCCGACAACGCCTTCATAACGTCCCATGTAAGGTCTTGCAATTCCTTTTTCGTCAAAAATCATCGGCAGTTTTTCATCACCGCTTCCGTTCCATATAAAATCCTGAATTTCTTTCGGAAGTTCTTTGAACGGAACATCTAAATTCCATTTGTGTTTTTCAGCGAATAATTTTAATTTGTTAATTGCATTCGGCTTATTCTTGAAGGGGATTATTGCACCGTCAAAAACAGTTCTTTCGGGATCGATTGCAAGTTCTCTGGAAAAATGTTCATGACTTCCCAAGCCTCCGCAGTCAGGACATGCACCGACAGGATTATTGAACGAAAATAATCTCGGCTCGATTTCGGGCATTCCGATTTCACAGTCGGGACAGGAATAATTTTCGGTCATTGTGTATTCATTTTTATTTTCCGGACAGATTAGGACATAACCGTTTGAGAGTTTCAATGCTGCTTCGACACTTTCAGCGATTCGGCTTCGTTTGTCAGATGAGATTTTCAAGCGGTCAACAACGATTTCAATATTATGTTTTTTGTTTTTGTCGATTAAAATTTCCTCTTCAAGATAAAAAACCGTTCCGTCAACTCTTGCTCTTGAATAACCTTTTTCACGAACCTGATTAAACAGATTTTTGAACTCACCTTTTTTGTTTTTGACTAATGGCGAAAGGATTTCAACCTTCAAATTATTTTCCTGTTCTAAAATGTAGTCTAAAATTTCGTCGATTGAATGCTTTTGAACAGGTTTTCCGCATTTCGGACAATGAGGGATTCCGATTCTTCCGAATAATAATCTGAGATAGTCATAAATTTCCGTAACAGTTCCGACGGTTGAGCGCGGATTGTGGCCTGTACCTTTCTGCTCAATAGAAATTGCAGGAGACAATCCCGAAATTTCATCAACATCAGGTTTTTTCTGAACGCCTAAAAACTGCCTCGCATAAGCCGAAAGAGATTCAACGTAACGCCTTTGACCTTCAGCGTATAAAGTATCGAAAGCAAGCGAAGATTTTCCGGAACCCGAAGGCCCCGTGATAACGATTAATTTATTTCTTGGAATGTCAATGTTAATATTTTTTAGGTTATGTTCTCTTGCACCTTTAATTGATATTTTTTCGTTCAAGATTTATTTTTTCTCCTTAAATAATATTTTTACAACAGGATAATTATAATCATTGTCAAAAAATAATCTTTTTGATAACATCAATTTTAATCTTGTCAAAAATGCCATTTTTTGACAAGAAATTAAATTAAAGGAATTGTTTTAAGTGGTTTATGAATCTCTGAATAAAATTTTTTACAAAAATAAAAACGAACATAAAAAGATTTACGAGCAAAGATTTTTATCACCGTTTGCGAGACATTTTAATTTTGAAATAAAACAGTTTAATCACAATAATTCATTCATGGCCTTTTATAATTATTCTGAAGATCTGGTTTTGTTAATTGAAAAAATTTATCGAAAACATCAGCATCTTTTAACGCTTATCGAATCTTTACCGCAGGCCGTCCTCAAACAATTTGAATTATATTGTATTGTTGATGAAGTTCATTCGACTTCCGCAATCGAGGGCATTCACAGTACACACAGAGAATTGAAAGATGTTATTGAAGGCAATTCAAATTCAAAATATTTTTCAAGCATTATTAAAAAATATGAGATATTAACTTCAAATGAAACTGTTGATTTTGAAACATGCAAAGATATAAGAATATTTTACGATGATTTTGTTAATGATGACATAACGGCTGATAATCCCAAAAACAAACCTGACGGAAAAATTTTCAGGCTTGAGAGTGTTGACGTAAAAAATTCATCAGGGAAAATTCTGCACAGAGGCATAACACCCGAAGGAAAAATTATTGAAAACATGGAAAAAGCGTTAAACATTCTCAATGATGAAAACATACCCGCATTAATCCGCATCGCAGTTTTTCATTACATATTTGTATACATTCACCCATTTTATGACGGAAACGGAAGAACAGCCCGATTTATTTCGTCATATTACATAGCAAAAATTTTTCATTATCTCCCTGCATTGAGATTGTCATATGTAATCAAGAATCAGCGAAAAAAATATTATGATTTAATTCACGATACGGAACTTGAAATTAACTGCGGAGATATTACACCGTTTATCTTGGGATTTTGTTTATTTGTTTATGAAACTTTTGAAGACATCTGCAAAATCTTAACGCATAAAACAGAACAGTTAAACAAATACGAAAATAAAATATTTGAACGTTTCAATGAAGATGAATTAACACTTAAAATATGCCTGAATTTACTTTATGGGAGTGCATTTTTAGGACAGGGAATAACAATGGAAAATTTAGTTAAAGTTACAAGTAAATCAAGAAACACAATAAAGGAAAGATTAAATTCTTTGCCTGAAAAATTTTTGATAACTGATAAGAGAAACAAGAAAAATTTTTACAAACTTAATACACTGATTTTCAAAGATTTATGAGTTCAACCTCTCTGTCAACTAAAGTTGACATCTCCCCTTGATAAGGGGAGACGTGGTCAACCTCTACTCTAATACATTCCGTCCATTCCACCCATACCGCCGGGCATTGCTGGAGCTGAATCTTTCTTTTCGGGTTTGTCGGCAACGATTCCCTCTGTTGTAAGTACCATTGCTGCGATCGATCCTGCATTCTGTAACGCTGAACGTGTTACTTTAACGGGGTCAATAATTCCTGCTGCTACCATGTCAGTGTATTCGCCTGTTGCAGCATTGAGACCGTGTCCGATTTTTTCGCTTCTGACTCTCTCAACTACTACGTCGCCCTGATAACCTGCATTTTCTGCAATTAAATACAACGGAGCTTTGAGGGCATCAAGAACGATTCTTGCACCTGTCTTGACATCGCCTGAAAGTTTTTCGACAAACGGTTCAAGAGCTGTTGCACAGTTAAGAGCTGCAACGCCGCCGCCTGCAACAATACCTTCTTCAACTGCTGCACGGGTTGCGTTAAGAGCATCTTCGATTCTGTGCTTTAATTCTTTCTGCTCGGTTTCAGTTGCTGATCCTACCTGAATTACTGCTACACCGCCGACAAGTTTTGCAAGTCTTTCGTGTAATTTCTCTTTGTCGTAATCAGAAGTTGAATCTTCGATTTCACGTTTAATCTGTGCTGCTCTTGCTCTGATTTCGTCAGGATTTCCTGCACCCTGAGTAATCGTTGTGTTGTCTTTCGTGATTTTGACTTTCTTTGCACGGCCAAGCATGTTGAGTTCGGTATTTTCAAATTTCATGCCTGTCTCTTCACTTACAACTACGCCGCCGGTAACAATTGCAATATCCTGAAGCATTGCTTTTCTTCTGTCGCCAAATCCGGGAGCTTTGACTGCTGCAATCTGAAGGACTCCGCGAAGTTTATTGACAACTAATGTTGCAAGAGCCTCGCCCTCGACATCTTCAGCAATAATTACTAACGGTTTGCCGGTCTGAGCAACTTTTTCAAGAACTGGAACTAAATCTTTAATGTTGCTGATTTTTGCGTCATGAATGAGAATATACGCGTCATCAAAATTTGCTTCCATTCTTTCGCTGTCAGTTACCATGTAAGGGCTGATATAACCTTTGTCGAACTGCAAGCCTTCAACCATTTCAAGCGTCGTTCCGACTGTCTGGCTGTCTTCGATTGTGATAACTCCATCTTCTCCGACTTTAGCCATAGCTTCAGAAATTAATTTTCCGACTTCGGAATTATTTGCTGAAATTGAAGCAACCTGCTCGATTTTTTCTTTTTCTTTTACGGGAGTTGACTGTTTCTTTAATTCGTTGACTACAAATTCGATAGCCTTTTCAATTCCCTGACGCATTAACATTCCGTTTGCACCGGCTGCAACGTTTTTCATACCTTCACGAATAATTGCACGTGAGAAAATTGTTGCTGTTGTTGTGCCATCTCCTGCGATGTCATTTGTCTTTGATGCAACTTCCTTTAATAACTGTGCTCCTGCATTTTCAAAAGGATCTTCGAGTTCGATTTCTTTTGCAATGGTTACACCGTCATTTGTGATCATGGGTGAACCGAATTTCTTTTCAAGAACTACATTTCGTCCTTTGGGGCCAAGAGTTACGCCTACTGTATCTGCTACTTTATCAATTCCCCTGAGCATTGCTCTGCGGGCTTCTTCGCCAAATGAAAGAATTTTCGCCATAATATTTTTAATCTCCTTTTATATCTTTTTATAATTATTGTTCGATAATTGCGAGGACATCACGTTCGCTGAAAATAACAACTTCTTCGCCGTCGATTTTAACTTCAGTTCCTGCGTATTTGCTGAAAATAATTTTGTCGCCGACTTTAACTTCAACAGGCTGTTTCTGTCCATTGTCAAGAATTTTGCCAGTTCCTACTGCAATAACTTCGCCTTCGGTTGGTTTTTCTTTTGCTGTGTCGGGAAGAACGATTCCGCCTTTTGTTTTCTCTTCACGTGTTAAAACTTTTACAACTATTCTGTCGCCAAGTGGTTTCAGTTTCATAATTTTTTACCTCCTAAATTTTTTATCTTAATGGCACTCGACACCACAGAGTGCTAATCAATCAACGGCCGAAATGATAAACCCGACTTTTGAAAAATACAATAGTTAAAATTACGTAGGATTATTATTTAGTTTGTCGGAAAGTGATTTTGTGTCGCCTTGATATTCAAGCCTGAATTTACCCCATGAGAAATCCGGGACGGGAACGATAAAAATTTTTTTGCCTTTCTTGTCCAAGCACAATTCTTTTTCCCAGTCGCTCAAGTAATTTTTGACGTAATTTGCCATGTGCGGGCTTGTTTGAATTAAAAATCCTTCGGAATTATTTGCAGTTGTGATTTTGCGGATAAACCGTTTAATGCTCATTGCGATATTTTCCTCACGTTCAATAAATCCGTCATCACCGCATACGGGACAATTTCGGGTTAAAATGCTTTTAAGATCAGGGCGGTCTCGTTTTCGGGTTAATTCAACAAGTCCTAATTTAGTTATGCTGAAAATTTTAGGTTTCAATCGGTCTCGATTCAAAAACTTTTCAAAATTCCTCAATAATTCCTGTTTATCTTGATATTCTTCCATGTCGATGAAATCCACGACAATAATTCCTCCGATTGAACGAAGCCTTAACTGTCGTGAAATTTCTTCGGCTGCTTCAAGATTTGTCGAAAGCGTTGTGTGTCTCATGTCAGGGGCAGTCGTAAATTTTCCTGAATTTACATCTATAACGGTTAATGCTTCAGTCTGATCTATGACTAAATATGCGCCGCTTCTTAACCATATTTTACGCGATAAAGCCCTGTACAATTCTTTTTCGATATCGAAATATTCAAATATAGGCGTGATTTCTTTGTAAAACTGGATATTAGGTTTTTCGGGGAAAAATCTATCAACAAAATTTTTAGCACGTTCAAATTCGTTTTCTTCGTCAATTATGATTTCGTCAACGTTTCCGGAAATTTCATCTCTCAAAACTTTTCCTAAAATTCCCGTTTCATGATATAAGAGATATGGAGCAGGATTATTTTTCGCTTTAATTTTGATTTCGTTCCACAAAGTCAATAACGATTCAAAATCCGTTCTCAAAAATTCCTCTGAAATACTTTCGGCAGCAGTTCTGATTATTATTCCGCAGTCTGAAAGTTTAGTTTTCAATTCTTCGGCTAAAATTTTTAATCGTTTTCGTTCGGCATTATCGGAAATTTTTTTCGACACACCGATTTCGTTATTGTTAGGTGTCAAAACAAGCCAGCGACCGGGAATTGAAATTTTCGTTGTAACTCTGGGAGCTTTATTTTTGCGAGCGTTTTTGATGACTTGGACAATTAATTCATTACCGCATTTGAGATTTTGCAAGTCAGGATTTTCATTCAAATATAAATATGCGTTTCTGGGATTAAAAGTTTCTTTTGATTTCAACGATGAAATTTTGACAAAAGCAGCATTAATCGCAGGGATAATACTTTCGACTCTCGCCTTAAAAATATCACCCTGCAAAAATCCCCTTGAGCTTTCACCCGAAAAATTATTTTCGATAAAAATTTCGGTTAATTTTCCGTTTTCAAGAATTGCGATTCTCGGCTGTTCAATTTCGAGTAAATTTGCGATTATTTTTATGTCAGGCTTCATATTGAAACACAACCTTTGATTTCGTCATAAATTCCTATTGAAGTTCTGACGATGTTAATATCCTGCCAGCCGGATATTATATTTTCGCTAATCATGAATTTTACAAGTCCGCCGATAGGATTTTGTGCGGGGTCTTTAATAATTATTTTTGTCCAATCGTCAATTTTTTCAACGTTTATGAAGTCAACCTCTCTGTCAGCAAGCTGACATCTCCCCTTAGTAAGGGGAGACACGAAATTCCTCGCATTAACTGCCTCTCCGCTTACAGGGAGGTGTCTCTCGTAGTGAGACGGAGGGGTAGCGGTGGAGGGGTTTACATTAATAATTCGTATCAGATACTCCGCAGCCTTACAAACTTTCCCGAGTGAAGGCGAATCGTCAGGAGGGAAAATCACACGTGAAATATTAAAACCTTCAGGCAAAGAATCATTCATCAAGTCAACAATATTTTCCGGAATACTTTTGTTGAATTTGTCGAACTCGAAAAACATATCGACAGGTTCATTTAATGCTACGACACCTGCGGGAAGTTCGGGAGCGAAACTGATTTTTGCTCTCGGTGAAAATCCCTGCGTCATGGTTAATTTCAAACCTGCTCTCGATGCTGAACGTGAAAACATTTGAGCCAATGCAATATGAGGGACAAAACACGCCCCGTTACGTTTTGAATATATAAATCTTACTCGCAAGGCACTTGAACTCCGATTATATTTAATGCAAGCCCTGAGACTTCATCAATTTCAATTACGGCACCGTTGAAAGCAACATCATTTTCTGCGGATTCAAATTTTGCCGGCATTCCGTATAAAAATTTAGGCATAACCGATTCAAAATTCACACCTAAAGAACCGTCGTGAGCTCCCGTCATTCCAGCGTCGCACATAAAAGCCGTCCCATGATGCAAAATCCTTGCGTCGGCAGTCTGAACATGTGTATGAGTTCCGATTAATGCACTGACTTTACCGTCAAGATAATAACCCATTGCCTGTTTTTCGCTTGTTGCTTCGGCATGAAAATCTACAAAAATCGGCAAATTCTCTCCGCCTTGAGATTTTAATTCGTCGATTGCTTTGTCGGCACATTCAAAAGGATTATCAATCGGAGGCATAAACGCTTGTCCCTGAATGTTCAAAATTCCAAGTTTTTTCCCCTTGCGTTCAATAATCCCGAATCCTCTGCCCTGACATAATTTTGAATAATTCGCAGGCCTAAAGATTCTCATGTCGGAGTCTAAAATCGGGAAAATTTCAGGACGATCCCAAATATGATTTCCCGAAGTCATAGCGTCAACTCCCAATTCAACGAAATAATTAAAAATTCTCTCGGTCATACCTTTACCGTGAGCAGCATTTTCGCAATTTATGATTATGAAGTCAAAGTTTCCATATTTTTGTTTTAAGATCGGAATTGAGAAAGCAAGAGCCTCCCGCCCGACCTTCCATGAGACATCGCCAGAAAATAAAATTTTAATCATTTCGCATATTCAGTAGCTCTCGTCTCACGTGAAACATTAATTTTAATCTGTCCGGGATATTTTAATTCAGTCTCGACTCTCTTGGCTATGTCAAATGCAATTTTGTGTGCTGTTCCTTCGTCAGTCTTTGCTGCGTTCAAAATCACTCTGACTTCACGGCCGGCCTGAATAGCATAAGCTCTTGTTACTCCCTCAAAACTTTGTGCGATTTCTTCGAGTTTATCAAGTCGTTTGATGTAAGCGTCAAGGCTTTCACGTCTTGCTCCGGGTCTTGAAGCACTGATTGCATCGGCGATTTCAACAATTACTTCATAGACAGAAGTTACTTCGAGGCTGTTATGATGAGAGGCAATACAGCTCACTATTTCGGGACGTTCTCCAAGTCTTTTAGCAAGTTCTGCACCGATTTCAGCGTGAGGCCCTTCAATTTGACGGTCAATAGCTTTTCCGATGTCGTGAAGCAGTCCGCCGCGTCTTGCAGTTTCTTCGTCAAGTCCAAGTTCAGCCGCTAAAATTCCCGCAATTTGTGCAACTTCGATGCTATGGGCTAAAACGTTTTGACCGTAACTGAATCTGAATTTTAATTGTCCAAGAGTACGCATTAATTCGTTATTCATGTTTTTAATTCCCATTTCGAGAACAGCATTTTCGCCTTCGGAAATCATTTCGTTGTCAATGTCTCTTGCGGCTCTTTCGATTAAGTCCTCGATTCTTGCAGGGTGAATCCTTCCGTCAACAACTAATTTTTCCATTGCACGTCTCGCTATTTCACGTCTGATTGGGTCAAAACAGCTTAACGTTACGGCTTCGGGGGTGTCGTCAATAATTAAATCAACGCCTGTTAAACTTTCAAAAGTTCTGATATTTCTTCCTTCACGACCGATAATTCTTCCTTTCATTTCTTCAGACGGAAGAGGAACGACACTGATACTGCTTTCTCCTGCACTTTCGACAACACATCGCTGCATTGCTCCTACAATTAAATCCCTTGCTTTTTTCTCAGCTTCACGGCCGTAATTTTCTTCGAGGTCTTTCAATTTCAAACCTAACATGTGCTTTGCATCGGCTTCAACTTTTTGCAACAAAACTTCTTGAGCCTGTTCCTTCGACATGTCAGCAATCTCTTGAAGTTTTTGATCCTGTTTCTGGATTTTCTCCTCAAGAGCCAAGCGTCGTTTTTCGATTTCTTCGTGTTTATTCTTTAATTCGTCTTCTTTTCGTGAAACTTTATCGAGCTTTTTGTCAAGGTTTTCTTCTTTTTGTTCGAGTTTTCTTTCAGTTCTCTGAATCTCTGTGCGGCGGTCTTTTATATCTTTTTGTGCTTCCTGCCTAAGTCGGTTTACTTCTTCACGAGTCTCCGAAATTTTTGTCTGCTTTATCTGCTCCGATTTATTTTCCGCATCTTCAAGCATTTTCTCGATTTGATTTTTTACCCCGTTAATTCGTGAGTTATCCCAAACTTTCAAAGCCGCAAACCCGACTCCCGATCCGGCCATGAAAAATACAAATGCCAAAACAAACTGCATGATGATTTTATTATCCTTTCTGTTTTTATCATACTTTAATATTGAAATTTATACCCCAAAAATGAAGGAAGCTGAAAATTTATTGCTTGTCCCATAATTTTTAGTAGAATATGATTTGACTAATTTTATATTCTAATTGCAAAAAACGCAAAAAAAATCTCCCCTTTGTTTTTAAGGAGAGACTTTAATTGCGAAAACAAAAAACTGAATTAAATCATTGAGTTATATATTGCTTTTACGGCATCTTCAAAATCTTCGTCGTAAACTCCCAAAAGCATATTGCAATCGTCTGAACCTTCGTCAATCATTCTGACTTTTATTGAAGCGTCTGCAATGGCGTTAAAAATTTTTGCAAATGTCCCTTTGATTGTTCCCATTCCCTCACCGACTACAGCAACGATCGAAAGGTCTTTTTCGATTTTTACGGAATCAGGTTTCAAGGTTTCATCAATTTCCCTCAAAATATCATTGCGTCTTAAATCAAATTTCGGACTTTTAAGCACCGCAACCATTGTGTCAATTCCTGATAAACAATGTTCAAACGGTATTCCGTGCCTTCCAAGAACTTCAAAAAATTTCGCTCCGGCACCGGGCATTTTATTCATTCCGTATTTTCTGACTTTTATAATCTTGAAATTTCTGTTTCCTGCGATACATGCCGTAATTTTTCTCGTACCTTCGGGAATTTTTGACATTATCATAGTTCCCTGCGAATCAAGATCTCTTACACTGCGGATATTAATCGGGATTTTAACGTCCTGCAACAAAAGTATTACATCTTCATGAAGCATATTAACTCCTCCGACATGAGTCAATTCTCTCATCTCATTGTAAGTTATCTGTCTTATGATTTCAGAATCTGGAATTATTTTAGGGTCTGCAATATAAATTTTTGATTTCTCTGTCCATTTTTCGTAAACATCTGCATTAACAGCCCTTGCAATTACAGCTCCGGTTATGTCGCTCCCGCCTCTCGGAAAAACTTTGATGTCCCCGTTAGGCATGACTCCATAAAATCCCGGAATTATTGCATGTTCGATACCGTTCAAAATTTCTGAAGCTGTTGAAAATGTTTTTTCTTCATTAAGAGTCGAATCTTTGTTAAAGAAAATTAATTTTGAAGCGTCAACATATTCCCAGCCCATGTAAGCCGCAAAAATTTTCGCCATAATTCTTTCGCCATGACTGACTGTTTTATCGACTTTTCCAAGTAATAAACTTTTTTTGAGCGATGAAATTTCAGAATCAAGATCAAAATCAATTCCGAGACCTTTTACAATGTCATCAAAGCGGTAAATAATTTTATCTAAAACTTCCTGATAATTTTCTTTATTAGTAAAAAGCGACTGACAGATATAAAGCATGTCCGTTACTTTTATACTGCCGTCAGCACTACTGCCGGGAGCCGCTACAACAACATAACGACGTGCAGGGTCTGATTTAATGATTTCGACTGCCTGCTTTACTCTTTCAGCATCTGCCAAAGCACCTTCGTCAGCCCTTAAACCGCCGCCAAATTTTGAAACAATAACTCTGTTCATTTTATATCAGACCAAATTTAATCGTTGTTTTGCTTTTTCAATTAAGCCGGAGCGTTCCCAATCACTGACTCGTTCTTTAGGGAATGCCGACGCAGATTTTATGTTGCGAATCTCTGTTTGATTTCCTTTCATGACTTTCATAAATTGAACTTTCTGACCTTCAGCCGAAGGGGAACATTCAACGAAAACTGCTAAAAGGGGATCGGCAATATCGCTTTCATAAAATTTGTAAAGTTTATTATCTTTAGATCTGATTTTTCCGTTAGGTTCAGCGTCATATCTTTTGTAATATTCAATTTCTCCTTCTTCATATAAAGATGATGAAACTTGAACTTTAAGCAAATCGGTAGGAATTTGGAATTTTGCTTTAATGTTAAATGCCGCAACACCTTTATCGTTATTTCCAAGAGTAAACATTACTTTTATCATTGGAGTAGGATTATTATCGGTTAAAATTCTTTTTCGTAAATCCTGATCCGTTATTTGATTAACATGAAAGAAAATCCGCTTGACTTTTGAAAAATCATCGTCATTGCCTTCATGAATATATCTTGAAAGTTCAACACTTTCGATAAAACCGAATCTTTTTTCGGGCTTATAAGTAACTAAATTTCCCTCAAAGACTTGTTTTTTCCAATCAAGATTTTGTTCAAGGAGCTGTTCAAATGTTAATTCCTGAGTCTCTTCTGTTTTTTCCGGGATTTCGATTTCGTCAGATACGGGCTTTAATTCGTATTCCTCTTTAATATCCGGGATTTTGGGGGCGTCTTTGATTTCAGCTTCTTGAGCCTTGACTTCGGGAACCGGAGCAGGGGCAGGAGTTTCAAGTTCGATTTTATCGATTGCCTTAACGTCATCAGCACATAAACCGCCGGAATTTGAACTGACTCTAAAAGATACTTTAACCATAGGTTTATGGTTATTAGCTTTCATGTCTTTCTTCAAAAGTTTTTCCCTGAGCGTTTCGTCAGTAATTTGATTAGCATGGACAAAAATTTTATCGTTATCACGTATCGGGATTCCATTTTCTCGGAGGGCAGGACAATAAATCGCACCGTACTTTCTTCGCGGGTGGAACTGTACAAGCTCGCCTTCAAAAATTTTATCTTTCCATTCGTCTTTAACTTCAATTTTTTGTTCAACTTGTTCAGTCTGTTCAGCTTGTTTAGTCTCTTCGATTTCTTCAGGCTGTTTCGGCTGTTCAGTCTGCTTAATTGGCTCCGGCTGCTCTGATTTTATTTCCTGTTCTTTAACTTCAGATTTTTGTGCTGGTTCTTGAGATATATTTTGCTTTTCTTCGGGTTTAACAACAACATCATCATCAACAATCTTGATTCCCCATATCATCTGATAAGACAGCAAAGTATCGCCGACAGCAATAAAGTTTTCGTTGCATTCGACAACTTCGCCTGAAATAGCAGGAATATCGGGACGAATCATTATTTCAACTTTTTTCCCTGCGTACTGCTGGAAAATATTTTGATTATCCTGTTTCAATGTTTATATAAACTCCTTTCAAAGTTTTTTATCACATCTCTCAAGAAGATATTACACGAGAGATGATATTCGATTTTGACGTATAATAACATATGATGAATGAAAATGACACGAGAAAAACGACTTGAAAAGAATAACAAGATTCGTGAAAAAGGTAAGGAGACTCGACTTAAAAGGCAAAATCAAGTTTGCAGAGTCTTTCGAGTAAAAATAGATTTTTCACACCTCAATGAACAGGAAAAAACACACTTGAAAATGATTTTTGTCGAAGCTAAGTGGTTATATAATGATGCTTTAACATTTTCAAATTCTAACGATATTAATGAATATGATTACAAATTAACAACTGTTCACGGATTGAACAAAGATAAGCAGCCTGTAACTCGTGAGCTTGAAAATTTGAGTTCTCAGATGAGACAAGCGGTAATTCAAGACATCAAACACAACATAAAAGCCCTTTCAGTCATGAAAAAACATGGTCGAAAAATCGGGAGATTAAAATATAAATCCAACTATGAATCAATAAATCTTCAACAATACGGGAATACTTATAAATTTTGTGATAAGAAACACATAAAAATTCAAGGAATGAAGAAGTCAATAAAAATTGAAGGAGCCGAGCAGTTTTTTGACGTACCCGGAATTGAATTTGCAAACGCAAAATTATTGAATCTCCCTGACGGTTATTACGTTGCTGTTACAACATTTCAAGACAAGGGAGGTGAAATTAAAAAATATAAACCGGAAATCGGAATTGATATGGGAATTAAAACCTCAATAACAACATCAGAAGGTAAAAAGATTAATGTATTTGTTGGAGAAACGAAACGCCTTAAAAAAATTCAACGACGAATGATGAAACGCAAAAAGGGTTCCAGCAACAGATATAAAATGCAAAAATTATTGAGGAAAGAATATCAAAAACTTGACAACAGGAAAAAAGACAAAGCAAATAAAATTGTGCATGACTTACTTGAACATTCAAAAGTGTATATGCAGGACGAAAATTTAAGCAGTTGGCACAAAGGATTATTCGGGAAAACTGTGCAACATTCGATATTAGGATTCGTGAAAAATAAATTAATGAAGAATGAGCGAGTTATAGTTTTGCCTAAAAGTGTAGCAACAACAAAAACATGTCCGAAGTGCGGAAGAATAAATAACGAAATTACACTTTCAGACAGAATTTTTGAATGTTCATGCGGATATAAAAAAGACCGAGACATACATGCAGCTCAAAATATGATTTTGTTGTCAAAAGTAAATAAAAATACCTGCGGGACACAGGAAATTTTTTTGAGCAACGCCTTTGGAGAGGACGTAAGACAACTCAAATCGCAAGATCTGAATGCAGCCTCGTTGAATTAGGAAGCCGCTAATTAACTAACTAATAAGCGGTAGTTCATACAGGGAGTTTATCGTTAATTCATAGTCAGATTCATCTACGCCGATTATGATATTTAATTCGTCAGAACCTTGATCAATCATTCGGATATTAATTCCAGCTTTTGCGACGGCCTCAAAAATCTTTGCTGCAATTCCTTTTGAGTTAATCATTCCCTCGCCGACAACTGCAATGGCTGCAAGATTCTTTTCAATCGTAATGAAATCGGGATCGAGTTCGTTTTTGATTTCACGTAAAATTTCCTCACGCTTTGAATCGAATAATTCAGAATTTACAATTACCGAAATCGTATCAATTCCTGTCGGGCAATGTTCAAAAGGTACATCGTTCTTAGCAAAAATATATAACAATTTTGCTCCGAATCCTGTTTGGCCGTTCATCATTGATTTTTCAACACGAATGCTCGAAAAACCTTTCCGCCCTGCAATTCCAGTTATAGGTCTGCGAATTAAATTTTTAGGCACTGACGACGAAATTAAAGTTCCTTCGTCCTGAGGTGAATTTGTGTTGCGAATGTTAATCGGGATTCCTGCTTTGCGAACAGGGAAAACGGCATCTTCATGCAAAACACTCGCTCCCATATAACTTAATTCCCGTAATTCAGTATAAGTTATATATGTTATGACTTTAGGATTTTTTACGATTCTCGGATCTGCACTCAACATTCCAGAAACGTCCGTCCAATTTTCGTACAAATCAGCCTTAACCGAACGTGCAATTATTGAACCCGTAACATCAGAACCGCCCCTCGAAAAAGTTTTTATATTTGCATCGGGCAAAATTCCATAAAATCCGGGTATCACGGCATAAGGAATATTTTTTAATCTCTCGTTAGCAGTCGAAAAAGTTTTATTTTCGTCAAGAGTTCCATTTTCATTAAAGAAAATAATTTCGGAAGCATCAACAAATTCAAAACCTAAAAATTTTGCGATGATCTTTGAATTAAGATATTCGCCCCTACTTGCAAGATAATCAGGAGCCTTTGTTGTTTTGAGAGTCGATTTTATGGTTTCAATTTCAGTCGTAATGTCAAAGTCAATTCCAAGTTCTTTAACTATATCTTCATAACGCAGTGAAATTTTTTCAAGCTCTCCGCTAAAATCTTCGCCATTCAAAAAATTCTTGTGGCATTTATAAAGCATGTCAGTGATTTTAACGTCATCTTTGAATCTTTTTCCGGGTGCTGAAGCTACAACGTATCTGCGGGCTGAATCGGATTTTATGATTTCAGCAACCTTTTTAATCTGTGAGGAGTCGGCAAGTGAAGTTCCTCCGAATTTTGCGAC
The DNA here is from genome assembly GCA_017449135.1 of Synergistaceae bacterium. Taxonomy (GTDB): domain Bacteria; phylum Synergistota; class Synergistia; order Synergistales; family Aminobacteriaceae; genus JAFUXM01. The sequence continues at coordinate 18,594 of JAFSKE010000135.1, read as the reverse complement.
AATTAAATCTCTCTTAAAATTATTCAAGTTTATATCAGTCCTGTATTAAATTTATATACGACGGCAGAATGAAACGCCGAAGCTGTAACGATTGAATCGGGATCAGGCAAAAATTTATCACTGTGCAGCGGATATTCTGAACCTGCTCCGATGTGATAAAAATTTCCCGTCTTGGCCATAATAAAATATCCGAAATCTTCGCTAATCATTAAAGGCTTGTCGATTATGTGGACTTTTTCGGGAGCAAAGATTTCACGTGCCGTATATTCAACCACACTTGTTAATTTGTCATCGTCATTAATAATTCCTGGAGTGCTTAAATTCAAATGACATTGATATTTTGCTCCAAACTTTGAAGAAATATTTTTAACGATTTCCTCAAGTTCGTTACACATTCTCAATCGCTCATCGACACCGAAAGTTCTAATAATCCCTTTTAATTCAGCAGTCCCGGCTAAAATATTTCCCGCTGTTCCTGCGTTAAAAGTTCCGACACTTACAACACCGCCTTGAATTTTCAAAATTTCAGTAACGATTAACGAAGCAATTTCGATTGAGTCGATTCCGTTTTCACGTTGAGCACCGTGAGAACTTTTGCCGATTATAATAATTTTGAACATGGCCGAAGCTGCATAAAAATTCCCGTATTTGATTCCGATATGTCCTGCGGGTAATTTTGGATCGACATGACAGCCGAAAACTGCATCGACATCATCGATACAGCCCTCGTCAATCATTCGTTTAGCTCCTCCGTTGCCTTCCTCATCAGGCTGAAACAAAAATTTAACTGAACCGAATAAATCATCTTCGTGTTTCGTTAAAATCATAGCCGCCCCTAATGCACTCGTTATATGAACATCATGTCCGCAGGCGTGCATAAATCCTGAATTTTGAGATTGAAAATCGCAGCCCGTTTTTTCAGTTATGGGTAAAGCGTCAATGTCAGCTCTGATTGCTGAACTTCTGCCCGGTAAATTTCCCTGAAGTTTTGCGACAATTCCCGTTCCTAAAACTCTTTTGTGAGAGATTCCGATTTCGTCGAGATATTTTTCGATTAATGAAGCGGTCTTAAATTCATGATTTCCACGTTCAGGGATTCGGTGAAAATTTTGTCGGATTTCAGTTAATTTGTCTCTGAGTGATTCAGCCTCAGCAAGAAAATCTATTCTCATATTTTCCTCAATGAAGTTTGTAAAGCAGTTTTCAAAGTTGTATTCTCGTCTTTGTCTTTTATTACACGTGCAGGACAGCCCGCAACAACTTTTCCTTCGGGGACATCTTCAATTACGACTGCACCGGCAGCAACAACAGAATTTTTACCGATGTGAACACCCTCAATAACGACAGCGTTTGCACCGATTAAAACATTATCTTCAACAATTACGGGTTTTGCACTGGCAGGCTCAATCACTCCCGCAAGAACTGCACCGGCTCCGACATGACAATTTTTTCCGACTGTTGCACGGCCTCCTAAAACTGCTCCCATGTCAATCATAGTTCCTTCACCGATTACAGCACCGATGTTAATAATTGCTCCCATCATGATAACGGAATTTTTCCCGATTGAGACGTTATCGCGGATAATTGCACCAGGTTCGATTCTTGCAGGAATATCCTTGAGATTTAATAACGGAATTGCACTGTTACGGGAGGAATTTTCAATTACGATTTCGTCGATATTTTCGGAATTTGAATTTATTATCGGCTCAAGTTCCGACCAATCCCCGAAAATAATTTTGTCGCCAACACCGAAAACTTTTGCATTTGTGTTTGAAAAGTCGATTTTGTTTTTTTCACGCAAATAAATTTTTACAGGCGTAACCTTTTTTGCTTCGGATATGAATTTTATAATTTCCTGAGCTTCCATTTTTGTTAATTATTCACCTTTCAAAAAATCTCTCATGTCATAAAATCCGGGTTTTTGTTTTACAAGCCATTTCACAGCCGACAAAGCACCTTTTGCGAATAAAGCACGGTTTTTAGCGTCATGTCTCAAAGTTATAGTTTCGAGTCCGTTTGAGAAAATAATTTCGTGAGTTCCGACTTCAGAACCATATCTCAAAGAATGAATCCCGATTTCATTTTGAGAGCGTTTACCGTTTTCATGACGGCCGATGTTGAAAGTTAAATTTTTGTCTGCTTCCTGAATCCTCTTTGCAAGAGTTAAAGCAGTTCCGCTGGGTACATCTAATTTTTGATTATGATGAGCTTCTATTAATTCAATGTCGCATTGGCCGAAAACTTTTGTAACTCTTTCCGCCAAATCCGCAAGCAAAGCAACTCCCAATGACATGTTAGACGATAAGAACACGGGAATTTTTGTTGAAGCGTCATGAATTAGTTTTAATTCGTTTTCGTCATGGCCAGTTGAAGCTATTAATACGGGAAGATTTTTTTTCACACAATAATTTATGACTGATTCAGCAGCTTTGTGATTCGAGAAATCAATTACACAGTCTGCATCAGCCGAAATATCTTCGAGTCTCGAATAACCTTCCGCAATGTCGGCACCGATAACATTTTCACCGTTTTGTACGGCCATGTCGGTTAAAATTTTTCCCATTTTTCCGCCGGCACCGTTAATGATTAAATTCATTAGATTAATCCCTGCTCTTTCATTAACATTTCGAGTTTATCGGCATGAGATTTTTCCATAGTAACAAGAGGCAGGCGGACATAATTTTCGCAGAATCCCATTTTTGACATTGCAAATTTAACGGGGATCGGATTCGTCTCACAGAACAAAGCATTAATCATCGGGAGCATTTCGCATTGAAGTTTGGCAGCACCTTCGACATCGCCGGCAAAAAATTTATCGCAGATTTCCATTGTTTTTTTCGGCATGGGATTCGATAAAACAGAAATAACGCCTTTTCCTCCCATTGAAAGAATCGGGACAATCTGATCGTCATTGCCTGAATAAATATCCATTTTTCCATGAACGAGCGAGGCAGTTTTAACAATTTTTTCGATGTTTGAATTTGCTTCCTTAATTCCGCCTATCATCGGGTGATCTGCAAGCACTGCGTAAGTTTCGGGTTCGATATTAATTCCTGTTCTTGAAGGGACGTTGTAAAGAATTAACGGTTTTGTTGAAGCGTCTGCAATGGTTGTGTACATTTTGATTAATCCGTTTTGAGTCGTTTTGTTGTAATAAGGAGTTACGACAAGCATTGCATCAGCTCCGACATCACAGCAGAATTTTGTTAATTGAACGGCGTAACGGGTATCGTTTGAACCTGTTGCAGCGATCACTGGGCATCTGTGATTGATTCTTTCGACGGCAAATTTAACAACGGCTTTGTGCTCTGCGTCATCAAGAGTTGAACCTTCACCGGTTGTTCCTGCAATTACGAGAGCGTTAATACCCTGTTCGAGCTGCCAGTCAATGACTTTTGCGAAATTATCATAATCAACACCATTTGAATTTAACGGAGTGATTAAAGCTGTTGCGACACCTTTGAAAATTGATTTTGACATAAACATTTCTCCTTCAAAAAAATTTCTGCATAAAAAAACCGCCCTTTGTGAATGAGCGGTATTGAACGCAAATATCATAAATATATTTTTCCGTCATTCACACAAGCATGATAAAAAATCACGTTTTATCTTGAGTTTTAACGGTTTCGAGGGCATAACAAATTTATCTTCTTTTAATGCTGTTAATGTTAATGTTGTTAAAAGTTCTGACATGATTTTATTAATTATTAATACCCTCCTTAGATTTCAAATTCCAATTTTGAGAAAATTCTAAACGTGAAAAGTCTTTCTGTCAATCATAGCTTTTTAGGTCGCTTCATGAATGCTGTATATTCTCCAGCAAACGTTTCGTTGTATAAAACAGAAAAAACTTCCCAGCCTTCTGCACCGAAAGTATCTAAATGAGAGACAAAATCCCTTTTGTCATAATCATTTACAACATCAGAAGTATTATAAGTAAAAAAATTATATTCCCATTCCATTTTTAGCAATACTCCATTCTTCTTAGACTTGAAATTTCCGTTCAAGTTTCACATTATTCTCTTCGATTAATTTTTTCATTAATTCTTGAACGTCATCAAGAGTAAATGAAGATTTGCGGGCTTCTTTATGTTCTTCGTACAATTTACCGAAAAATGGCAATCCAAGAACGATTCCGAGAATAATCAGCCATAAATAAAAATCATTGCGTAAATCTCCCATTCGATCTTCAAGTCCGTCCATTCGTTTTGATAATACAGCCACCGATTTTGTCAATTCATTGATGTCTTTTCGCTGAGCTTTTAATTCTTCTAAAATTGTATCCATTTTTGAATTAAGATTTTGCATGTAAACTTCAAAAACATCTTTGCGAACATAAACGCCCACATCTTCAGATATTGCCCCGTAACACGATGACGAAATTACAAAAATCAACGTCAACGACACAATTAATTTTTTCACGTTAAATCACTCCTTAATGTATCCCCATTTATTTTCAACTTTGACTGCTGCCAACCCTTCGCTGAAACTTCTTGCATCTTCGTACAATGGAGAAATTACCCAATCCCCCCTGACATCAATATAACCCCACCTTGCGTCCGCTGCAACAGGGGCTAAACCGTCTCCGAAATTTCCTGCGTTGTTATAACGTCTCGGAATTGCGAATCTATTTTTAGGGTCTACAAATCCCCACCCGCGATAATTTGTCCGGGTTCTTACCGGTACTAATCCGAAACTGAAATCTCCTGCTTCGTAATATCTCGGTTTGATTATGAATTTTCCTTCTTTATTTATAAATCCCCAGCGGCCGTTATAATTTACTGTCGCTATGCCTTCGTGAAATTCTCCTGCTCTTAAAAATTTCGGCTCGATTATAAATTTTCCCCTGATGTTGATATAACCCCAATGTCCGTTTTTCATGGCCGGAGCAAGACCTTCAGAAAATGATTTTGCCCTCGAAAATGAAGGTGCGATTACGTAATTTCCCATTAAGTCTATAAATCCCCATTGACCGCCTGATTGAACCGCCGCGAGTCCTTCGCTGAATGGTAAACCGTCATTGAAAAATTTTTCGATTCGTTCGTCAGTGTCTTCATCAATTCTTGCAAATGCCGATCTCCCTTCCGTGTCAATGTAATGATCTCCGACAAATGCAAATCCTTCCGAAAAATCCCCTGCTTCAGTTGCTCTGTGTACCAAAGGAATCGCAATTCGTCCCAAATAATCTATATATCCCCATCGATCATCTTTTTTGACGGCGGCCAATCCTTCGTGAAAATCTTTTGCCTGTTCATATTCGGGTTTTATAACAAATACCGGCGGGCGAATTTGTGATGTATATGCAAAAGCAATGTTTAACCTCTCTGTCGATAAATCGACATCTCCCCTTGATAAGGGGAGACATAAAATTACGATAATTGAGATTATGAGCAGAAATTTTTTCATGATAATTTATGCTCCCTGTTCTTGGGGATTTCGGCGTTGAGCTTTACGGCGTTCGAGTTCGTCTAAAATTGTTTTCCTCAATCTTATTGACTGCGGAGTTACTTCGACAAGTTCATCAGTTTCAATCCATTCCATAGCTTTTTCAAGAGACATTCTTCGTGGAACATCAAGTTTTGTAGTTAATTCTTTTGTTGCTGAACGATGGTTTGTCTGTTGTTTCTTTTTCGTGGGATTGCAGGGAATATCGCCCGGCCTCGAATTTTCGCCGATTATCATTCCGTTGTAAACCTGTTCGAGAGGTGAAATAAACAAAACTCCCCTGTCCTGCAAATTTTCAAGCTGGTATGCAGTTGCTTCGCCTGTGTCAACGCTTACAAGGCTACCTCTGTTTCGTGTGATTAAATCTCCTGCCCATTCTTTATAACCGCTGAAACAGTTTGACATAATCCCAAGTCCTCTTGTATCCGTCAAAAATTCTCCCCTGTAACCTATTAATCCTCGTGTAGGAATTTCGATTTCGATTCTCAATAATCCTCTGTCGGGGTTGTCAATGTTCAAAACTTTTCCTTTTCGTCTTGACATCTTCTCAAAAACAATTCCCTGATATTCTTCGGGTACGTCAATCGTAACAAGTTCGTAAGGCTCTAATTTTTTACCGTCTTTATATTCGATTATGACTTCGGGTTTTGAAACGCAAAATTCCATTCCTTCACGTCTCATCTCTTCAATCAAAATTCCAAGCTGTAATTCTCCACGCCCTGAAATTTTTACACCGTCAGGCCTTCCTAAATCTTCCATTCGTAACGAAACATTAACGTGCATTTCTCTTTGTAATCTTGCTTTGAGCTGTCGAAGAGTTACGGCTTGTCCCTCACGTCCGGCAAAAGGCCCCGAGTTTACAAGGAAAAACATTGAGACTGTAGGTTCTTCGATTGAAAGAGGTTTTAACGGTGAGTCGGAAATTTCTTCAGCACAAAAAGTATCGCCGATGTCTATTTCGTTTGAGCCTGTCAGCCATACAATATCGCCTGCACTAACTTCTTCGACTTCAACACGTTCAAGCCCTCGAGTTACCCATAATTGAGCGACCCTCGCATTTTCTTTTCCCGTTATCTGCCAATCGTCCCCCGAATGATCCGTTGAGTTCCATTTTGTTGAAACACGTGTAAAATTTCCGCCTTTTTTGATATGTCCCTGCAAAATTTTTCCGCAGCCAATTCGACCTACATATTCATTCCATGCAAGAGTACTCACCTGCATTAAAAACGGTTTTTCAGGATCAACATCAGGTGCAGGAACGTAATCAATTATCGCTTGAAATAAATCGTCCATGTTATCACGTCTCGGATCGCTTAAATCTTTGACTGCCCAGCCGTTTAATCCTGAACCGTATAAAACTGGAAAATCTGCCTGCTCGTCAGTTGCTCCAAGTTCAAAAAATAAATCGAATGTTAAATTTAATGCTCTGTTAGGGTCTGCACCTTCTCTGTCAACTTTGTTAATGAAAACTAAAGGCTTCATTCCGATTGACAATGCGTGCTGTAAAACGTAACGTGTCTGAGGCATTGGGCCCTCGTTAGCATCAACGATTAAAATTACGCTGTCAACTGTCGATAAAATTCTCTCGACTTCTCCCGAAAAATCTGCGTGTCCTGGAGTGTCGATGATGTTAATTAAATATCCTTTCCATTCTACTGTGCAGGGCTTTGAACGAATTGTAATTCCTCTTTCACGTTCTAACGGGTTATTGTCCATTACACGTTCAGCAACCTGAGTGTGTGCTGCAAAGGTCTGGGCTGCCCTGAAGATTGAGTCTATTAAAGTTGTTTTGCCGTGATCGATATGTGCAACGATTGCGAGATTACGAATATTTTTTGCGTCTTGAGATTTCATAAAATCATTCCTTTTATTAACAAAAGTGAAATACTCCCGCTTATGAGGCTGGAGCTTCCTGCTTCAACGAGAACTGCACAACAATTCTTGATGAATTATCGTGTCTTACATTCTCTCCACAGGCGTTACTTCCCGTATAACCTACGGTACGTTTTCCTTCTTCCCGAATATTTTTCGCTGCGTTTATGTCTCTGTCATGATGAATTTTGCATTCCGGACAATCCCATTCTCGAAGCGATAAATTTTTTGTTTCGGGATTTTTGTAGCCGCAATTACTGCAAAGCTGGCTTGAAGGATAATATTTACTAATTTTTACGAGTTTTTTACCTCGAAAATATAATTTGTAATCGAGCATGTTTTGAAATTTTCCATAACTGTTATCCATTACGGATTTTCCAAATTTCAAAGTTCTGCTCATGGCTTTCACATTTAAGGTTTCAATACAGACTGCATCATAATCTTTAGCTAAGTGATATGACTTTCTGTGCAGGAAATCTTCTCTCTGAAATGTTATTTTTTCGTGAATTTTGCACACTTTTAACCTTGCTTTGTTACGGTTTTTGCTTCCAATTTTTCTACGTGAAAATTTCCTGTATGCTCTTGACAGTTTTCTTTCATTTTTTCGGAAAAATCTCGGGTAATTTGCTTTTTCCCCCTCTGAAGTTACATATAAATCGTGCATTGAAAAATCAAGGCCGATAAATTTTTCAAGCTCTACTTCCTGCACTTGGTTTTCGTTTTCAACAAGTATGCTTGCATAATATTTTTCCGTCGGCGTTTTCTCGATTGTTACACTTTTTATTTTTCCTTCCATTGGGCGATGTTGAATTATTTTTACATATCCGACTTTGGGCAGTTTTATTTTTCCGTTTTCAATCCTGATACTGCCATTCTGATTATTAGTTGTGTAACTCTTTCGATTTTCCTTTTTGCTCTTGAATTTTGGAAATCCGGAATGTTTTTTGCTGAAAAAATTTTTGTATGCTGACTGCAAATTTAGTTGAGTGTTGGCAAGTGCTAAACTGTCAACTTCCTTCAACCATTCAAATTCCGTTTTATATTGTGCCGGAGTTGTCTGAAGATTTTTCCTCGTTTTTTTGTAATACTCAATTTTATCCGCAAGCATTCGGTTATAAATAAATCTCACACAGCCGAAAGTTTTTGCGAACATTCTTTCTTGCTCAGTATTAGGATATATTCGGAATTTATACGCCCTGTACATTTTTAGAACCTTGCTTCTCGATGTAATTTTGTATTACTTCGATTGGTACTCCGCCTGTTGTTAGCAGACAAAAACTTCTCGACCAAAACATTTCCTTCCATAATTTTTGTCGAACATCAGGAAATTTTTTCTTAATTAGACGTGATGAAGCACTTTTATAAGCGTTTATGAATTTGGACATTTCAGTTTTAGGTTGCGCTCGAAACATAATATGCACATAATCCCTGTCGTGTTTCCACTCTTCAAGCGTAATATTATAGACTTTGGCAATACGAATAAAAATATCTTTTGCAAAATCACTCATCTCATCGGAAAAAACTTTTCGTCTGTATTTCACAACCAGAATGAGATGATAATATAACAAGAACACTGAATGATTATTACTATCCAAATCCATTTTTTCACCACCTTTAATTTTATACGACTGATTGTAACATAAAAAATAAAAAAGTAAAATTTACGACGCAATGCCTCTCCGTTCTTACGGGGAGGTGCCTCGAAGAGGCGAAGGGGTAAGATTTGTTAAAATATCCAAAATATGAAAATTACGAAAGGATTTGAAAAATTTTGAGTCTGGTTTTATTTAATGACTTAACACGAAAGAAGGAAAAATTTATCCCGATTAAAGAAGGACATGTTAGTTTTTATTCATGCGGGCCTACGGTTTATGATTATTTTCATGTCGGAAATGCAAGACCGTTTATAGTTTTTGACGTTTTAAGAAGGTGGCTTGAACATTCGGGATATAAAGTTACGTTTGTTCAAAATTTCACTGACATTGACGACAAAATGATTCACAGAGCCCACAAGGAAAATATCACGGTAAAGGAACTGGCCGAAAAATTTATTTCCGAATACAACAAAGACGCTGAAGCATTGGGAATCAGAAAACCTGATGTCTCGCCGAGAGCAACTGAACATATCCCCGAAATCATTAACACAATCGAAAAAATCATTGCTAACGGTCATGCTTATGTTTCAGAAGGAGACGTTTATTTTGACATTCAGAGCTGGCCGAAATACGGATCGCTTTGCAAACAAAATCTTGAAGATTTAGAAGCCGGTGCAAGAGTTGACCCTACGGAAAAGAAAAAAGACCCTTTGGACTTCGCATTATGGAAAGCTGAAAAACCCGGAGAACCTTCATGGGAAAGTCCTTGGGGAAAAGGCAGACCGGGCTGGCACATTGAATGTTCTGCAATGTCATCAAAATATCTCGGTGAAAATATTGATATTCATTCCGGCGGTGTCGATTTAATGTTCCCTCATCACGAAAACGAAGCAGCTCAAAGCGAAGCAGCCTCAAACAACGGAAAACCATTTGTAAATTATTGGCTTCATAACGGATTTTTGTTAATCGACAGCGAAAAAATGTCAAAATCACTCGGAAATTTCTTGACGGCAAGAGCAGCAATCGAAAAGTATCCTCCTTTGGCATTGAGATTTTTTATGTTGAGCGCACATTACAGAAGCCCGATTAATTTCACTCCTGAAGGTCTCGAACAGGCTGCTGCAGGTGTAATGAGACTTAGAAATTGTAAAATCGATTTGGATTTTGCCTCCCATACTCGAAAAAATAATAAATCTGATTTTGACATTAACAAATTTGAGTCGGAATTAAATGAACTTGACAAAAAATTTGCTGAAGCTATGGACGATGATTTTAATACGGCTGCTGCAATGGGAATTTTGTTTGATGTCGTTTACCTGATTAATACAAGCCTAAAAGAACATGAATTTTTGCCCGAAGAATTTTTTGAATCCTCACTGAAAGCCTTAAACACTTACGACGAAATTTTAGGTGTAATCGGCTCCGACGATTCAGAATCTGAAAATGACGACGAAAGCAAAGAAATCGAAAAATTAATTTCAGAACGTACCGAAGCCCGAAAAAATAAAAATTTTGCACGTTCCGACGAAATCAGAAATTTGTTAAAAGCTCGCGGAATTGTTTTAGAAGATACTCCGCAGGGTACAAAATGGAAAAGAGAGTTATAAATTAAAATGGCAAAGAGTCAATTTTCACTTTTACTCACGAGAAGATTTATGCCGATGTTCCTGACACAGTTTTTGGGAGCATTTAACGATAATTTTTTCAAGAGTGCTTTAATGATGTTAATAACATATAAACTCGGAGACGCAGCAGGGATCGATTCAAGAATTTTGGTTAATGCCGCCGCCGGAATTTTTATATTACCGTTTTTCATTTTTGCACCGACAGCAAGCGATTTAGCAGATAAATATGACAGATCCGATTTAATGCGCTGGGTAAAATTTGCCGAAATCGTAATCATGGCCGGAGCAGCTTTAGGATTTTGGTTAAATAACGTATGGCTTTTAATGGCCGTGTTATTTTTAATGGGAAGTCAATCAGCTTTTTTCAGTCCTGCGAAATACAGCATACTCCCTCAACATTTGAATGAAGACGAATTAATTGCAGGTAACGGATTAATTCAAATGGGAACATATTTAGCAATTTTGACGGGAACGATTGCGGGCGGATTAATGATTTTGAAGGAGAACGGAATATTTTGGGTCGGTGGTCTTGCCGTAACGATTGCGTTTTCGGGCTGGGTAAGCAGTATGTTAATTCCTCCGACAAAACCGATAAATCCAAATTTGAAAGTTTCATTTAATATTGTTTCGAGAACTGCTGCAATGTTCAAAGACATTTATCCGATGAGAAAAGTTTTCGGCTCAATGTTAGCAATTTCGTGGTTTTGGTTAGTCGGCTCTGTATTCCTGGCACAATTCCCGACATATTCAAGATTAATTTTAGGAACAGACGAGAGCGTTGCAACAAGTTTTCTTGCGATATTTTCATGCGGAATAGGATTAGGATCAATGGCGTGCAATGCAATTTTGAAAAGCAAAGTTACGACAAAATACGTTCCTGCTGCAGCATACGGAATAGCGATTGCGAGTATTTTATTATGGTTAGTCAGCGACCGTCCGCCAGTTGCCGAAAATACACCGATAATCGGAGCGTTAGAATTTTTTTCAAAGCCTGAGAATTTTATGATAACGTTTTGTTTGTTTGCGATTGCATTTTGTGGAGGATTATACATAGTTCCGTTGTACGCAGTGATGCAGACGAAAGCACCCGAAGAAAAAGTTTCGAGCGTAATAGCATGTTCAAACATCAGCGATTCAATTTTCATGGCAGTTGCAGCACTTGGAGCAGGAGTTTTAATTTCGTGGGGGATAACAATTCCTCAGTTATTTTTAACAATGGGGCCGAGTACGTTTATCGTGGGATTGCTTGTGAGTATGCTTTAAGTTTTTTTAACCTCTCTGTTGATTTATTGATTTATCGACGGAGGGGTTTTACATTAAACATGATATAATTTTTACGTCTTCAAAAATATCCAAGAGAAATAATTTTTTACAGCTACATTTACAGCTACAAAAATCTAATTTCGTTTCAGTAATTTCAAAGTCGCACAAAGAAATTTTTTTTGAAAAATGTTAAATTTTTTGTTTGCTTAAAAATCATAATTATTTATTTCACTTTTTATTCTTTCTTGTTCTAATCGCTTCTTCATAAATCTTTTTTTATCACTTGTTAATTCATAAAAAATATAAGAAAAAACAACAAGCATTAGAATAAAAAATGCAATTATCAAAGTAATAATCATAAAAAAATCCATATAAAACCTCCTACCATAAAACATTAAAATTTACACAGCCTCCCCCATAAAACTTATGATATAATTAAAAACATAAGACAAGGGAGGTAATTTTTATCGTGTATATATAAAAATTCTATTCTAAAATAATTATAACACAAAAAATCCTTTGTCTTTATTTTATAACTTCATTCAAATTTTTCACTGTGTTACATAGATAAATAATTTTTTTCAACTACATTTTCAACTACAAAAATAGAATTTCGTTTCAGTAATTTCAAAATCGCACGAAGAAATTTTTTTTGAAAAATGTTAAATTTTAATTAACTTGCCTTAAAGCTAACTTCAAATCTGTATAATAAAACAAAATTTTTTTTCAATGGAGGTATTTTAATTTGAAATATTTTATTTTTGTTTTATCGCTGATACTTTTATTTTCAAGTTCTGCGTTTGCTTATTCAATTTCCGCTCCTGAGGGTAAAACTCTTAAAGTTCACTGGGCTGTCTTAGAGGCTGAAAAGGGAAAAATGCAGGAAATGGCCGAAATAAGTTCCCGAACGGTTGCTAAGTTCACGCCGAACGAAAAAGGAAGTTACGCTCTTTACGGTGCCGTCGCAAAAGAAAATCCCGATTTAATGAGAATTTTGGAAATTTACGAGGACGAAGAGGCTTACGAAATTCACCGAAGCAGTGAAGGTTTCAAAAATTTCCTTGAAGAACGTAAACCAATTCTCAAAAATTTAACGATTCTCCCCGTTGATCCGATTGTCCTTGAGCAAAAATCCGAAGGTGTCGGAACTGTCGCTATTATGATTTTGGCAGAAGCTAAGCCCGAATGTCTCGAAGCGTTCAAAAATATTCTCGTCAAAGAATGTAAAAGAGGCGTTAAAGATGAAGACGGTGTTTTAGGTTTATTTGCAACTGCTGAAAAAGGCGAAAGAAGCAACGTAATTCACATGCTCGAAATTTACAAAGACGCTGAAGCACAGAAAAAATATATTGATTCTGATGAGTTCAAAAAATTTGTAACGGATTCAATACCGCTTTTGAGCAATTTTAAGATGTTTGAGAATTACCCGACAAAAATCACTTTAACAAAGAAAGGAATTAAAACAGATATGAAAAACGAAAATAATCTTAGCGCATTCCCGATCGGTGAAAAAAATGATGCTTATGCACAATATTTTGACGGTCAAAGCTATCTCGCCGTACTTTCAAAAGAACAGGTCTTTATCGCAAACGTAACTTTTGAACCCGGCTGTCGAAATCATTGGCACATTCACCACGCTGAAAAAGGCGGCGGACAAATTTTAGTTTGTGTTTACGGTCGAGGCTGGTATCAGGAATGGGGAAAACCTGCACGCGCATTAAAAGCCGGTGATGTCGTGAACATTCCCGCAAATGTCAAACACTGGCACGGTGCGGCTAAAGATTCATGGTTTCAGCATTTAGCAATCGAGGTTGAAGGCGAAAAAACTTCTAACGAATGGTGCGAATCAGTTTCACAGGAAGATTACGAGGCATTAAAATAAGATGAAAATATTTTTATTGGCAGCATTTTTAATCATGATTATGAGTTCCGTTTCATTTGCAAATGTCGATGAGTTCAAAAAAACCGATCCCGAATTTTACGAATTTTTCAGGAATTTTTCATATGATGAAGTCGTAAAACAGACAAAACTTGATTCACGAACACGTTACATGGCAATTATTGCAACGCTGCTGGGCTGTCAAGGGCTTGATGAGTTCAGAGCAATTTTACCCGAAGCAATCGAAAACAAAGTTACTCCCTCTGAAGTCAAAGAAATAATTTATCAAGGCACTGCATATTTAGGAATTGGAAGGACACGGGGATTCTTGAAAGCTGCGAACGAAATTTTTGAATCTCTCGGAATTTCTTTACCTCTTCCGAACGCCTCAACAACTACTCCCGAAAATCGAATCGAATTAGGCAATCAGGCTCAAGTTGATATTTTCGGCGAAGGCATGAAAGGTTTTCAAAATTCGGGCTCTCTTGAAACACGGCATATTAACAGGTGGCTTGCAGGAAATTGTTTCGGAGATTATTACACTCGTAAAGGCTTGAACTTGAAAGAGCGTGAAATGATTACATTTTGTTATATCTCTGCTCAGGGAGGCTGTGAACCTCAATTAATCGCTCATGCAAAGGGTAATTTCATGGTCGGAAATGACAAAGAATTTTTAATTGACGTAATCTCTCAATGTCTGCCCTACATAGGTTATCCAAGAAGTCTGAATGCAATTTCCTGTGTCAACAAAGCCGGTGAATAATTCATGAAAACAATTTTAATTTTTATGTCGATTTTAATTTTTTCGTCATGTGCCTTTGCTTATACAGATGAATTTGTTTTCGTAAAGGGCGGTAAATTTTTAATGGGCAGTCCGAAATCCGAAAACTGGCGAAGTGATGACGAAACACAGCACGAAGTTATTTTGAGCGATTTTTACATCTCAAAGTACGAAGTTACTCAGGCCGAATATAAATCTTTAATGGGCGAAAATCCTTCAACCTTCAAGGGCGATGATTTACCCGTTGAAAATGTGACGTGGCTTGATGCTGTGAAATTCTGCAACGAAAAAAGCAAATCCGAAAATTTAACTCCCGTTTACAAAATCGAAGGCTCAAAAGTTACTTGGGACTTATCGGCGAACGGTTACAGGCTTCCGACTGAATCAGAATGGGAATATTCGTGCAGAGCAGGCACAACAACGCCTTTTAATCTTGAACATTCAATCGGTGCTGACGAAGCGAATTTTTACGGCCATTATCCTTATGAAATCGAGGAAAATTATTTTTCACAGCACAAACTCTCAACTAAACCCGGAATTTATCGAGGCGAAACCGTCAACGTAAAATCATTTACTCCTAACAAATTAGGTTTATATCAAATGCACGGGAATGTTGCTGAATGGTGCTGGGATATTTATGCTCCTTACCCTGATGACTTAACCGAAAATCCAACAGGCACTTCAACAGGTACAAGGCGTGTTAATCGTGGCGGAGGCTGGAATGATTTTGCTAAAAACATGCGTTCTGCTTACAGGGCTGCTGCACCTCAGGAACGAAAATTATTTAACGTCGGTTTCAGATTGGCAAGAGGCGAAATCGGAAAAGGTTTTGCAACTTCGCAGGCCGTACAAAAAACTTCAAGGGAAGGCAAGAAAATTTTAATCGCTTATTTCACATGGAGCGGAAACACTCAGGGAATAGCTTACGAACTTCAAAAACAGACAGGAGCGGAGATTTTTGAAATTCAACCCGAAAAATCATATTCAGATGATTACAATACTGTTTTAAGGCAGGCTCAACGGGATCAGCGAACTCAAGCAAGGCCGAAATTAAAATCACGAATTAAAAATTTTAATGACTATGACATTATTATGCTTGGCTATCCTAACTGGTGGGCTTCAATCCCGATGCCCATAGCGTCATTTTTGCAGGAATATGATTTCAACGGAAAAATTATCATGCCTTTCTGTTCACACGGAGGCGGAAGATTCGGACAAAGTTTGACGGCGATTGCAAAATTAGCTCCCAATGCCGTAATAACAGAAGGATTATCAATTCATTATTCAGGCGGCGGAATGTTGAAAGAGAATGTCTCGAAATGGCTTTCTGAAAATCAATAATTTATCGTCAGGCTACGGAAAAGATTTAATTCTTAAAAATTTATCCCTCGAAATCCCTTCAGGGCTTGTAACTTTAATCGGCTCTAACGGTTCAGGGAAAACAACATTATTAAATGTCTTGGCAGGTTTGAAAAATTATTCGGGGAATGTCTTATTAAATGGTAAAGAAGTTAAAAGCATTTCCCGAAAAAAATTTGCCCGTTCCGTAAGTTTCGTAATGAGCAGCAAAAATTTCAAGCCTTCATATTCATTCACAGTCAGGCAGATTATTTCAATGGGTCGATTGCCGTTTCAAAATTTATTTTCGAGATTAAGTTCATATGACGAAGAATTAATTTTCAAAGCAGCTTCGACATTAAAAATTTCACATTTACTATCACGGGACATTACGACGCTTTCAGACGGAGAAAGGCAATTAACGTTTATAGCGAGTGCATTGGCTCAGGACACGGAAATAATTTTGCTTGACGAATCTACAAATTCACTTGATCCCGATAAAGCCTCAAAAGTAATTGAAATATTAAAATCTCTTGCGAATTTAGGAAAAAATATTATTATGGCCGTTCATGATGTTAATATTCAGTCTGATTATTATGTAGCATTGAAGGACGGAAATTTAATATCACACGGGAAAAAATTAAATTCGGAAATTCTTGAAAATCTATATGACACAAAATTTATCCCGTATTCAAATTCAGAAAGAGATGATTTAATGTGGCGTGCATTGCCAAAATAATTTTAATTCTTGCGTTGTTATGTTCTCCCGTTAGTGCGGAAAATTTACGGGTTATCTCACTTTATCCGGGACATTCAGATAATATTTTTGCGATGGGCGGAAAAGATCTTTTGATTGCTTTGTCGGAAAATGATGACGAAGATTTATTGCCGGAACTACCCCGAATTTCATTGAGAACAGGTGCAGAAAAAGTTTTAGCGTTAAAACCTGACATTGTAGTTACGAGAAGTTTTGCGATGAAAATAAATCCGAATTTGTATGAAGTTCTCGAAAATGCAGGCGTGAAAATTTTATGTTTAGATCCGCCTGAATTTAACGAATTTGACGATTACCTGAAAACTTTAGCAACCTCTCTGTCATTGCATGACATCTACCCTTACCTAATGGAAGACTCTGCCGCCTCTGAATCAGGGGAGGGGAACCGTGAAACGGTGGAGGGGTTATATCATCGCAAACCTAAAGTCTTTGTTGAAGCTACGGGACGTGAAATTCATACATGTTCGCCAAACTCATGGGCAGCAAATTTAATTTTCATGGCCGGAGGAATTAATATTGCGAAAGACGCTGAACCTTTACGGAAAGGGAGTTCAATTTCGGCATGGGGAGTTGAACGTGTGCTAAAATCTCTCGACGATTTAGACATTTATATAATTCAGACGGGTGCAATGAATAACACGACGCTTGAAAATTTTTACAATCGGGAATGGACAAAAGCACTCAAAGACAGAAACATAAAAGTTTACGAAATTCCCGAAAGATTTTTGAGCAGACCTTCATTAATAGGACGTGAAAAAGCCTTGAAGGAATTAACGAAAATTTTTAACGAATGGAAGAGTGAGAATTAAAAAATGCCTGGAAAATTACAGCCTGAAATATTAAAAGATAATGTTTTGAATTTCACGGGAGCATTGAGAGACGATTTAATTGTCGGAGGCGGGATCGGTGAAGACGCTGCATTAATAAAAGTTCCTAATGGAATTTTAGTTGCTGCTTCAGACCCTGTAACGGGAGCGGTTAAAAATGCCGGAAGTTTGTTAGTTCATGTTAATGCAAATGATTTAGCGTGCAAAGGTGCAGATCCTTCGTGGCTGATTGTAACGTTGATAGTGCCTGACAAAATGAATCTCGACTTCATAAAAAAAATTATGTCAGAGATTCACGAGACCTGCAAAAAAATGAATATCTCAATCGCAGGAGGCCACACTGAATTAACGGATAAATATGAATATCCCGTAATTTCGGGTACGATGTTAGGAATTACAAAATATAATCTGAACACAAAAAACATTCACGAGGGAGATTATGTCGCAGCATTCGGCCATGCAGGGCTTGAAGGAATGAACATAATCGCAAATGATAGACGTGATTTATTCGCAAAAATTTTTAACGATGACGAAATTAATTTAATTCGTTCATGGGAAAATGATTTTTCGATTGTTGAGCCTGCAAAAATTTTAAGGGAATTTGCCGTATATATGCACGATCCGACAGAAGGTGGATTGAACGGAGCATTATACGAAATTCAGGAAGCCTGTAACTTGAGACTTGAACTTTATAAAAATGATATTCCGATTTCGGAATTAACTTTGAGAGCCGCCGAAAAATTGAATTTTAATCCGTTGAATTTGATTTCGTCAGGAATGTTAATCGCCGTGATTCCTGAAAATAAAATCTCAAAAGTTCCGCAGGATTTCAAAATCATAGGACGATTTACAAAAGGTGAGAAAATCCCGTTAAACACGAATGAAGAATTATGGAAAGTCTTGAAGATTTAATAAAAATTGTTTCTCCCCTTAGCAAGGCAATGTCATTAAGTTAAGAGGTTACAAAGATATTATTAATGAGAAAAAGAGCATATTTGAAGAAAGAGTGTGCTCTTTTTTCTAAAAAACTGACAAAAAATAATTAGATACCATTCTGAATAAAAATTTTTGTTATAAATTTATTCCTGTTTTATTTCTATCTGTATGTAAAACCTGCCTTTCGTTTAAGTAAAAATTTACGCGGATTTTTACGTCCTTTACGAATCGGCAAAATAAATTTTTCTATGAGTACTT
>JAFSKE010000134.1 GCA_017449135.1 Synergistaceae bacterium | reverse complement strand
GAACGATAAAAGACGGGAAGATAAATCATGGTCTTTGCTTCCTGTTCCGGAGAAAAAAGGCTGATAGGGCCCGCTATATCCTCTGGCAGTATTGACATCTTTCCGAGTTCGCTATTTAAATCATGTGCAGCCAACATTGCCGTGAGCGTCCAATTTATATTTTCTTCAGGAACTTCAAGAAGTTCCATACCGGCTTTTACAAGCTCTGGTTTATATGCAAAACAATGCCCAAGTTCCGACAGTTTATTCAATGTGTAAAAAAGACCGCTGCGAAGGCGTTCATATCTTTCATGGCCGAAGCCAAGTTTCTTTGCAATCGTATCGGCAGTCTTAAAGCCTATACCCCAGATTTCATCAGCGAGGCGGTAAGGATTGTCAGTTACGATGGATATTGAATCATTCCCGTACTGCTTGAAGATTTTAGAGGCCAGAGCGGTGCTGACATCATGAGACTGAAGAAAGACCATAATATTTTTTATCTCTTTCTGCTCAACCCAGCTCTTTTTTATTTTTTCAAGACGAAGAGGCCCTATTCCCGGAACTTCCGATAATCGGTCGGGTTCAGTATCAAGAATTTCTAAAGTATCCTCCCCGAACTTATCAACAATACGTCCAGCGTAAACGGGCCCGATGCCTTTGACCAGACCGCTGCCGAGGTATTTCTTTATTCCGTTAGCTGTTGCTGGTAATGTCTCGTAACTTTTAGAAAATGCGAACTGACGGCCCCATTTAGGATCGATCTTCCACTCTCCGTAGAGATTAAAGCATGACCCCACGTGCGGTTCCGCCATATTCCCAACCGCTGCTATGATGTCATTAAATCCCCGCGCTGAAACTTTCAGCACACTGTAGCCATTCTCTTCGCTATGAAATGTAATCCGCTCAATGACACACTGAAGTTTTTCCAAATTTATTCCTCCGCATGATTTTTTGTTATACAAAAATATGAGCCCTTCTGAATTTCAAAAGGGCGTTATTTTCTCCTCATCATCATGTTATAATGCGAAATTCGTCCCATGGTTTCAAAAATAATCCTAAATGCCTCTCGAATTTGCTCTGATGTATAAATGCTACTCGAAAAAAACATCCCGTCATTATAACTGCTTATACTCACATCTAACATGTTAATTATAGATACAGCGATGTTGTAATATGTTTGATCAACACTGCCATCTGCATTTCTCTGCATAAATTCAGACTTGTTTTCTCCAACAAATAATATCCTACGAAAATCTTCTGCATCGTAGCCCTCGCTCTGGAGAAAATGATGAGAAAGAATCTGATGTGCGACAATCATGAGCATGTCAATATTTTCTGTCGTACGAAAGACATGCCATAGTGATTCATAGTAATTACGGACTGGACTTCTATTTATTCTTTCATTTCCTATCCCATCCTTTAGTTCATATGTTTCATCGATATGAGAGTGATTCTCTTTATCTTTTGTTATCTCAAAGAATGATACGGCTTCATAATCATTAATTCTGTTGTATGTAATCTCTCTAAAGAATACTGCGTTATGCGTAAAGCAAAAAAATTGTTTAATATATTTATCGGTTGTATCGTCCTGATCATATTCTTTGAGCCTAACATTGTTCAAACAAATATCAATAAGGTTCCGTGTCAGAGTAGCAACAAAAAACATTGTTTGTTGATCCATTGAAGAAACAGGATCGTCTATAATTACGATTCTGTCGTCCATACTCCCATCCCTGTTTTGACTGCCGGTAGCAGTATGATAGAAGTATAAAAATGCAATAAAATTTCGTTCACCTTCGCTCAAATCTTGGGCTATTTCTTTGTTACCTTTTTCATCTTCGCGAACTAATTCGTAAGTATATGGCTCATCAATCTTTTCTTGAAGATAGAACCATCTGAAACCAATACTAAAAGTGTTTTGTTTATTTCTCGCATCACGACATGAGTATTGGTAGTGTAAGCCGATAATTCGTCTATGACTGCATCACACTCTAATAGCCTTTCATTTAAGTTTGCTATTTCTTCAGAAAATTCTTTCTCTTTGTAGTCAAGCTGCTGTTTTTTATTCTCATAAACTTCAAGCAAATCTTTGCATTCGTATGCCATGTAGGACCATATTCTATTCAATACTGTGCTTTTTTGGGCAGAAATGCCAGATGATTGTAAATAATCTGTCATAGAGCTGTTAATATCATCGGTATATTTTGAAAGTTTTTGAAGATACGGCGATAAATCTTCAAACTCATTAGAAGTTAACAGTAATGATGGCTCCTTCAGCTTTTGTCCCAGAAAGATGATATTGTTTCGTCCCTTATCGATAAACATTTCAGTATAATATTGGTAATTTTGCTTCTGTATATCTGATATTGGGAACGGATTATCTATATTAAGCTCTAAAACATTACGAATCATCAAATACGCATCTGAATATTGTTCAGCAAACTCCTTCAATCGTACAAAATCTTCTTGATATTGCTCGTCAAAGCATGCTGTAATATTTCTTATCAGTTCATTCTTATTTATTTTAGACTGACAAAATGGGCATTTATCTTCATGTAAATACAGCTCTTTTCCTTCTTTCACCCAATCAAGATTACCAAGTGCACGGATAAAGTGAGCAAATTCTGTGCTACTCTGGCTTATAAAAGACTTTCTGAGTACATCAGGCTCTGAAGGGAAACAGTTCCGATCTATTGGGCGATAGGGTGTGTATGTATTTAAACTAAAAACCCTTTCATATGCAGTACGCAATTCATAAAAATCAATCCGAACACACATATGTCTGCGCAATTCATCGAAAAACTTTTGTTTACTACTTTTATACCCATCTTGGCTTTTAGGAAAATCTTCTTCACGCAAAGCTTTTGTTCGCTCCCAAACTTTGCTATAATACTCAGCATTGAGAAATGTTTTTTGTCCTATTATCTCTTTAAGTCTTTTATTTTTATCAGCTAAATCATTCGTAATCTCTTTTTTCTCGTTGGTCGCCGTAATCAACCTTGTACGTATATCAGCGTCTTCAGAACTTAACGTAAATACACCAGGAAGCTTGTCATAGCAAACAATATTATTGCGAATATAATCTTCGTCAAAGACCATATGCATAATGGCACGATTACTATTCAGCTCCCATACTAAGCCTTTTCTTGAACTTAATCTTCGTGCTATGGTAGTTTTACCAGAGCCGTTTCCGCCATAGAAAAAATTAACCAATGTTGGATAGAACACCTCACAATGATAAGTGCGGTCGTTCATATTAACTTGGCTAATGCACGTTCTTATCTTTCTATCTATTTGATTTTCTTTTTTCTTATTTTTCATTTTTTTATAATACCAATTTCTCCTAACTTCTTTATTAAATCCCCATTGCGAATACTCCAATGCTCTCTATCAAGCTGAGATGTCAAATCATTCCCTAATATATTCAAATACCTAAGATTATCGTTAATAATCTGTTGGGGAAAATGGCTATAAACTTCAAAACGGAAAGTTATTGTAGCCTCATGCTTAATAATATCTGTGACTCTTCCAAGTAAAACATCTACGTTTTTATCCGCGAGCTTATAGTACTGGTTCCGTTTTGCAAAAATACACGGCATTTTCAAAATTTCATCAATAACAAGAGGCCCTAAATGTCGATATTTTTCACGATCAGGCGTGTACTCTAGCGCACGTGTCTTGGCAATTGCAAATACCCCAGCATCATAAATGCCGTTATCTAAAACAAAAAGACAGAAATGTGTACGGCTAAGCCTCCTCCAATCTGGCACAGGTAAAATAGAATTTTCACGCACATTGTATAAATCTTTAAGTAAATCTTTAACTAATGCTAAATCCTGTGTATAAGTAATACCGTTTGCAATGACAATAACGGTATTATTGACAGGCCCACTATTATTAAGAATTTGTGGACCCGGACCGTAATTATTTACCTGCGTTTGTCTTGATGAAATCATGGAAAGTTCTTATGCTGTGGGAGTATTCGTTCCTGACATATGTACCGTAATATTGAGTTGTCCGCCTCTAAAAATAATACGGGTTTATCTGACCCTTTGGAAAGCCTTATCAACGAGACGGAATAGAATAACGCGCAAAATGTCGTTTTTGATACCCATTGACTTGTAAAAGTTCAGCTATATCAAGTGATTTCGTATTTTTTTTGAGCAAATAATTATTATTCCCTCTGAATGAAATCGCTGAAGCCGAAATTCAAGCCCCTATTAATAACGCGCAAAATGTCGTTTTTGATACCCACTGACTTGTAAAAGTTCAGCTATATCAAACGATTACGACACTATAAAAAAAAGCCTCACGAAAAATATCGTGAGACATATATTTTTTCGTTATTTCTTAAAATTAATAAGTTTTCACGTTGTTCGGAATTTTCTCCGCATCTTGAGAATAAACTCCTAGCAGATTTTCTCGCGAAGTTTCTTTAACGCAGCCTGTTTACTCTTATTTATATTCTTCTGAGTTATCCCCAAAATACTGGCTGCCTTACGTTCGTTCATATGTCCGTTACAAAAAAGCACTTGAAGCGTATCCGCTTGAATATCGGTCAAAGTTTTCATGGCCGCCTTCAGACGATTATGAAGTTCGAGTTCCTCCTCGCAATCAATCACCGCGTCAAGCCATGCTTCGGGATCGCTGTTAGCGATGAAATGATAATCATCGTCGTTCAATGGTTCAGTTCTTCTGGCCTCACGATCGTCAAGATTTTTCATGATTCGTTCATCGCAAATTATCTGAATCGGCATCCACCACGGCTCGCAAGATATGCTTCTTCGCTTATTATGGCAAACCTCATGAGCTGTCCGTTAATGACGCGATAAACAAGTCTGCAATGTGGGCCGTAGCTCCCGCATTCTTCCTTGTATTCCTCTTCAGAAGCACCTGATACTTGGACAATACGCTCGCACCTATGAACAGAATAAATTGTCGTGCATGGGTCGCCAAAACCGTCAATCGTTGTGTAGCTCAGATAGCCGTTCGCAAAAACGGTGATTTTTGCCCCAGCAACCTCTTCCGATAATATTATTTTTTGTTTCTTAAGCTCATCAGCTCTCGGCATTTTGCCCTTCGGCGTTGCCGGTACAAGTTCCTTCAGTTCTTTAAACGTTAACATAAGTTAGTTCCTCCTTAGAATTAAATCCAAAGAAGACCAACTCGTTCGTGTAAGCGGCTTCCAGTTACTTGCGCTGCCGTTCGGTGGAGACGAACCCTTTAAGACATTCGCGACTGCTCTTAAAGCACCGCCGACCGGTTTAAGGGTACAAAAAACAAGGCCAAGTAAAGTTCAGTGGACATGAGCTTTGACAAAAGTCCTTGCCAGAGCTGCATATTTCCCGCTGAAGGTTACTTGCCTTGTGCACGTAGGCTGTTTACCCTCTTTCGTTGAGAATTTTTCTCAACGGGAACATTATGCACCCGATCAAAAAATCGTGCACAACTTTGGAAGTTGCATTAAAATCTAGTAAATATAAGATTTCTTGAAAATGACAATTTTATAAACGCTGATTTCATCTGGGGAAGCTGCAACTTCTGAAGTTGCAGCGAGGAAAAATGAATTTTCAGTTTTGTTGAAAAGTTAGATGTCATAACGATTTTAAGGGTAAATTGAGCTTTGTTATTAATTTCAAATCATAGAAATAAAAAAAAGCGGCCTGTCAAGCCACCTTAAAAGCGTTCTCGAGTTCCGAGAGGTTTTTGACCAGCATTAATGAGAAGTCCCGGTTTATTTTCGAGTATCGAGAGGTATATGCAGTCAGGGTTTTCGTACTCTTTCAGTATTAGACCAGCCTTATGGAAAACTTTCTCAACCATTCTGACGCTAAGTTCTAACCCAACGCAGATTGCCATTAAGTTTTCTTTTTTTATGCTGTTGAGTTGATTGCCTTTGATTTTTGAGTAATAATTTCTGTGAAGGAGTGTTTTGTCCCAAAAGATACTGGCGTTTTCCCAACCTTTCAAGCTCATCATGAAGCATAAGCAGTTACAGAGCGTCTCATAAGGATTGCCCAACATTCTGTCAATTTTCTTTCTCGCTTCAAATCTTGATTCTGCTAAATAATCCGGCTTCATTATATTCTCCTAGCTAAAAAATTCAGGGTTATTATGAAACCATTGAGCCTGTTTTGTTGTTGGCGGATAAGTTTGCATAAGCTTCACTGTCTGTGATTGCTTTCTTCTCCGCATCTTTGATCATGTAGTCGATAATCTGGGAAAGAACTCTAAAATAATCATTCTGGAAAGACAGATTTTCTGTGATTTGTGAGAGCAATGTTTCCGGCAATAATTTATTGCCTGCTGCAATAGCGTTTTCGAGACTTACTGTATTCTTTCTGGCAAAAGTTCTAGCCTTAAATTCTTCGAGCTGGTGTTTCATCTTTATGATATTCGGGGCCAAGTCAACATTTAAAATTCCTTTAATCCTAGCAAGCCATTCATCGATAGTTATGCTATCGGTTTCGCTGGATATTTTCACTTGCATGATAACTTCATAAAGTCTTGCAAATAAAAGTATGCAGTTGTAGGCATCCGCAATGTCAAATGCGCCGTTGAACCAGTCAACGACACACGGGAAATTTTCTTCGTCCAATGCGGCCATGATCAAATTTCTCACAATAGGAGCGTCATTAACTGGAATCATGATGCTATTTCTGTTTTTGAAGTCAGACATTTTTCGCAGGGCTATATGCTCTACGATGAACGCCATTTTGTTCCGAAGATTTCTGACGTAGCTATCTTTATCTACTTCGTTTATGCCATTTCTGGCGATGATATCGGCGTAAATCGCTGATGCTTTTATTACTTCCATAATTAACTCTCCTCCTCTAATTTTTTTCAATAATACAACAATGTTTTAAGAAATAACAGGAATTAAAAATGTCAATTTTGATTCCGAATAGACAACAGTAGGCTGACGGTTGACATTACTGCTAATTTTTAACACCTCACTTGAGGTGCCTTCTTTAGTAATTTATAGCGTAGTTTCTATCTTCAATCATTTTATTTTTATTTTGAATCAAATAGTCAAGTCGAATTTGTGCGGATTCTCGTGAGACGTTATAAATATCCGACATGACTTCTACGATTTTGCTTTGATCTTTAATCTCTGCCAATAGCATACGCACGGTTGTTGCTGGCATTAAGATAGCTGCGCTGAAGTGTTTAGCCTGGTGCTCAAGCCAGTCAGTGTCTGTTTTGAGCACCTTTGGTCCTTTTCCTGAAATAAGCTTAGAATTGCAAAATGTACCGCAGCCGCAGGAATGATTTTCTTCAGGGAATGGAAGACATAGTTGATCCGGGTTAACGGTCTGAAAATAGTAATCATGGTAATATTTCCAATGATAAATGAAGTGCCCGCCTTCGTGGGCAACCGTCGAGCGGTAAGCGTGCTCTTTACGGGGATCTTCCGCAAGTCGATTATCGATGACGATAGTATTCGCATCAATGGGCTCTTTTTTAGGTTCACCAGTTTCTCTGTCGTAAACAAAGGTAACAACGTCCATAAAAACCATTCTGCCCCATATGAATCCAGTATGTGTTAAATCCAAGTAGTGTAAGCTGACACCGAGATAAGCTTCTGCAAATTCATCAATGTTAACTTCTCGAGGTTCGGATAAAAGGCTCGCGTCGTAATCCCCCAGAAGGATTTCTGCATGTGCATCAATATCAGTATTTTTCAGCACAGGGATTCTTCTTGAGTTGAATCTTAACTTAGCATCGATTAGTGAACGTATCACGCATTTTCTCCTTTCTTACGTGCAATAAAATCTTGAACCATTTGCTGCCAATCTTTTTCGTCTGCGTCCATCTCCTTCATAGTTCGTAAAGCTGCCATTACATAGTCGCGTTCGACAATGTATTTCGTAAAGTCTTGCGGAACAGCCACATTTTTACCGCTGTAAGACTCTGCCGCTTTATTGTACATCTGGACAGACTCTTCGGGTGTTAATTCTAAAAACTTTTCTAATGCTTCAAGCCTGTCGGCTGTGAACGCACATCGGCGACCTTTCTCAACCTCACTGTAGTATTGTGGCGAAACTCCGATAGCATGTGCAGTCCCACGAAGTGACTTACGTCGTGCCAAGCGTATCGTCTCAACATATTTTCCGAAGCCAACTTCATCTGCGCTCATTTTCATTCACCTCTTTCGTCATATTTCAAGCGGACTTCGTTTGCTTGATGATTGAAATTCTATCACAGAGAGTGTAAACTGTCAACTATTTGATTTCTATTTAGTGATGATCTGTGTTTTCAGATTTTTTAATAATCAGTGTAAATTTAGGGTATTTATGCTATACTTATCATGGGTTTTTGTATGCTTTAATAAAATATTTGAAATTAATATTTCATCACTTGACAGGTATGGTATAATATTTTCTCAACTTTATAAGTTTACAAAAGAACTTTTTTATATGCTATAATATGTCAAAACATCATGCGGAGGAATAAACTTGGAAAAACTTCAGTGTGTCATAGAACGGATTACATTTCATAGTGAAGAGAACGGTTACAGCGTGCTGAAAGTTTCAGCGCGGGGATTTAATGACATAATCGCAGCGGTTGGGAATATGGCGGAACCGCACGTGGGGTCATGCTTTAATCTCTATGGTGAATGGAAGGTCGATCCTAAATGGGGCCGGCAATTTTCATTTGTAAAGAGCTACGAGACTTTACCCGCAACAGCTAATGGGATTAAAAAATATCTCGGCAGCGGTCTGGTCAAGGGCATCGGACCCGTTTACGCCGGACGTATTGTTGATAAGTTCGGGGAGGATACTTTAGAAATTCTTGATACTGAACCCGACCGATTATCGGAAGTTCCGGGAATAGGGCCTCTTCGTCTTGAGAAAATAAAAAAGAGCTGGGTTGAACAGAAAGAGATAAAAAATATTATGGTCTTTTTACAATCTCATGATGTCAGCACCGCTCTGGCCTCTAAAATCTTCAAGCAGTATGGGAATGATTCAATATCCATCGTAACTGACAATCCTTACCGCCTCGCTGACGAAATCTGGGGTATTGGTTTCAAAACGGCGGACACAATCGCCAAGAAACTTGGCTTCGGCCATGAAAGATATGAACGCCTTCGCAGCGGTCTCTTCTATACGCTGAACAAGCTCTCTGAGCTCGGACATTGTTTTGCATATAAACCGGAGCTTGTAAAAGCCGGTATGGAACTTCTTGAAGTTCCTGAAAGAAACATAAACGGGACGATTACGGCAATGTTGGCGGCGCATGATTTAAATAGCGAACTCGGAAAGATGTCAATACTGCCAGAGGATATAGCGGGCCCTATCAGCCTTTTTTCTCCGGAACAGGAAGCAAAGACCATGATTTATCTTCCCGTCTTTTATCGTTCTGAGGTCGGGACGGCCAGGAGGTTATTGAATCTTCTGAATGCGAGCAAAACGTGTTTCATTGACACATCACCGGAGATTACGGCATCCATAAGCAGCCCAGTCCGTTATGACGAGACGCAATTAAGGGCAATCCAAGCCGCTATTGAAAATAAAGTTCTCGTCTTAACTGGCGGGCCAGGCACAGGGAAGACAACAACGACTCTCGGCATAATCAATGCCTATCGTGAAGCCGGCGCAAGAATTTTACTTGCTGCGCCCACGGGAAGAGCCGCTAAAAGAATGTCGGAAGTAACGAAAATGGAGGCCAAGACTATACATCGTCTTCTTGAAATGAAGCCGCCGCAGGGATTTCAAAGAAATGAAAGTAATCCGCTAGTCGGCGATGTGCTGATTGTTGATGAATGCTCCATGATAGACATAATCCTAATGAACAGTCTTCTTAAAGCCGTGCCCGATAATATGACTTTAATTTTAGTCGGAGATGTTGACCAGCTTCCGTCAGTAGGAGCTGGAAAAGTCTTGAGCGACATAATTGCTTCAGAAGTCGTTCCTGTCATCAAACTTGAAAAGATATTCCGCCAGGCACAGAAGAGCAGAATTATAACTAACGCGCATAAAATCAACAAAGGCGAGATGCCGTTTTTAACCGATCATGATTCAGATTTTCTATTTGCCGCTACGGAAGACGCTGAGACGGCAGCCGAGCGAAGCGAAAATGCGGCAGACAGGGTAGTTGATCTGTGTACAAATTATTTGCCAAGAAGTTTGCATATCCGCCCCGAAGACATTCAAGTATTAACTCCCATGAGACGCGGTGCGGCTGGTTCAGCAAATTTAAATATGCGGCTGCAGGCAGCTTTCAACCCAGAAGGAAAATCTTTGAAAAGGGCCGGCATTGACTATCGTGTTAAAGATAAGGTCATGCAGATAAGAAATAATTATGAAAAGTCTGTCTTCAACGGGGATATTGGCTTCATCGAATCCGTGAACACAGAGGACAATGAATTGACAGTCATTTTTGACGATAGTAGAAGAGTAACTTACGACATCACTGAACTCGATGAAGTCGTTCTCGCCTACGCCACGACAATTCACAAATCGCAGGGGAGCGAATTTCCTTATGTCGTGATGCCGCTGACAATGAGTCATTATGTCATGCTGCAGAGGAATCTTCTTTATACAGGAGTAACAAGAGCGAAGAAAGGCCTTATTTTGGTCGGGGAGAAAAAAGCTATTTACATCGCTGTGAAGAATGATAAAATAACGGAAAGGAATACGAGATTGGCGGAGAGGTTGAAAGAAAAGTCTCAAGGGAAATCTTGTGAAATCTTGGATTGAACCATACTGACAAGGAGGGAAATTTAATGCCGGATATGTCAAAAGTTAGCGTTATAATGCCTGATTTAGATGCTGTTGAAGCGCAAAGACTGAAAGATCAAATGAGTTCTATATTGCGATCTGAATACAATGGACTGGCTTTTGAAAAGGATAAATTATGCATTCGAATTGAAGAAGCAGAAACTATGCATAATTCTGTAACAAAACATGTTGAAGCACTAAAACAATGGGTAGCAGATAATGATTTATGTGACGATTTGTGTGAACGTGCACGTATTGAAGGGGCGGAGTATATTAGAGGCAAAATAACAGAGCGGATTGATGGCTTAAATAATCAACTACGGGAATTATATCTTTACGGAAAAGAACTTTATTATTTGGGAGAAAGATTGAATGAAAAGGAATTGCGAGAAACTTCACCAGCAACTTCGCTACAAAACATGAAATTATTATGGAAGCAGCTTGAATCGTTAAGAGAAAACCGGCTAGCGAGCATGACAAGCGAAGAATAAAAATGATAGGTAAATTCTTGAAAAATTCGGATAATTAGTCTATGATTGTGCTAAAAGATATCGGGGGAGTTATAAATGAAACTAATTTTTACAATCATCATATTGCTTTTTTCAGTTCAATCGGCATTCGCAGACATCGCAGACATCTACGCTCATATCGGTCAAAATGTGCTCACAATTAAGATGGAAGATAATTCATCAGCTCAGGCTTTTGTTGACCTGCTTCAAGGCGGCGATTTAACAATTGACATGCATGATTACGGTAATTTTGAGAAGGTCGGCTCAATCGGAACTGACTTGCCAAGGAATGATAAAAGAATCAGGACGAAACCTGGAGATGTCATTCTTTATCAGGGCAATCAGATTACGATTTATTATGACGTAAATGAATGGAACTTCACACTGCTCGGCAGGGTTCAAAATACGGCGGGCTTGAAAGAAGTTCTTGGAAATGATAAAGTAACTGTGAGATTTTCTTCAGAAAGGTGATAAAAATGGCAAATATTAATTCATGGCGGAAAGTACCGGCAAAAAAAGTTCTTGACTATGCTGATCAGGTAGGCGATGAGCAGGCTGCAAAGGAGTTCTGCATAAATGTCAATAAGATAAAAGGATTACGAGAGAATCATTATGAGACCGTAACAATCAACGGCTATACACAGCCAGAGAAGCTGAAAATTCTGGCTAGAGCGGATGAAGTTGGCGATGAATTGACTTCCGATGAATTTAAAGTTTCCCAAACCACTATTAATAAGTGGAGAAAAAAGCTTCAAAGGCTTGATGCTGCGAAAAAGTCGAAGGCCGAGTTGCAGGATATTCTGGAAGCTATTCCTGAGACACAGAATACCGCTGTGCAGTCCAATCCGGAGCCAGTTGTAGAGGCTACGGCGGAGACAGAGCCGGAAATAAAGACTACGGCGGAGGCTGCTATCGTAAAGCCGGAGAATGTTGCGAAACTTGATGCTCTTACAGAAACTTTTGAAGGAGAGTATGCAAACTTAGATTTGCGTCAAAAATTAATAATTGAGAATAAAATTCTCGCTGAAAAGCTTGAAATGGCGAATCGTCAACTGAATGCGATGAAATCGGCGATAAGAAGTTTGCTGTGATTATATGATGACACAGGCGCGGGAAAAGAGATTACGCAAAGCTACATCACGGTTTATAATGCAAACGAAGAGATGAAACGATTTCTCGAGAAAATAGCAAATTCAGAGGGGCTGTGTCTGT
>JAFSKE010000133.1 GCA_017449135.1 Synergistaceae bacterium | reverse complement strand
ATTATGTATAATTTTTTCATGTTAATAACTTCTAGTACAAAAATAAAAGACAGACAGTGTAAACACACTTGTAAGGTAAACTTTTCAGTTGCAGTAAAAATTATTCGTAGATATTTTCTGGATAAATTGGAATTGTTTGAGGTATTAGAAAAAAGAACACACTCTTTCTTCAAATATGCTCTTTTTCTCATTAATAATATATTTGAAACCTCTTAACTTAATGACATTGCCTCCACAAGCGGAAATGCAAAAACATCTCCCCTTTTTATTATATTAAGGGGAGATGTTTGTTTACTGACAGAGAGGTTTTACTTTCCTGAATTTGCTTTTTCGTCAAACATGAATGTCGGCATATTTCCTGTTGCAACTACGTAACCTGAAATGAATCCAAGTGTGCAGGAATCTGCGTCTGCGTTTGAACCAAGTCTGTTAGTTCCGTGAACACCGCCTGTAACTTCTCCGGCTGCATAAAGTCCAGGAATTACGTTTCCGAAAATGTCAACAACTTCTGTCTTTGTCGTAATGACAAGTCCGCCCATTGTGTGGTGAACTGAAGGATATTGAGGAATTGCGTAATAGGGGCCGTCTTCGATTTTAACCATTGTTGCTGCCATGACTTTTCCGAAATCAGGGTCAACGCCTTTGTCAATGTAGCTGTTGTGCTTTGCGATTGTGTCCTTGAGATTTTCAACTGTAACTTTCGGATACTGGCCTTTAATCGGGAATGCGTTAATCTTTTCGACAAGTTCCTCAATCGTTTTGCCTTCAAGAACTCTTCCGTCTGCAACGCCTGCTTCAACTTCGCCTGCAACTGTGAATGTTACGATAGGCTTTGTGAAAATTGCATAAGTTGAAATAAATCCTGAATTTGCAGCTGCATTCGCACAAACGTCTCTTCTGTCGCCTTCATTGACATAACGTTTGCCTTGCCAGTCAACATAAATAACTCCGTATGAAGGACCTGTGAAAGGCCATACAGCATATTTATCAAGTACTCCCGTGTTCGGATCTGCCCAAGGATAACGCTGAATGTTGCTCATCTGCATTGTGTTAGCTCCGACTGCCTGTGCAAGATAAATTCCCTCGCCTGTTGAAGCTGCTTTGATGTTTGTTGTAGGAATGTCTTTTGTCAGATAAGGTACTTGTGTCTCACGCATTTTTACGTTTGATGAGAAACCGCCCGTTGCAAGAATTACGCCTTTTTCAGCCTTAATTGTCTTGTATTTGTCGCCCTGAGCAACTCTGATTCCGACAACTTTATTTCCTGCGTCTCTTGTACGATAAATTTCTACCATTTTCGTATTAAGTTCAAGAGTAACATTTTTCTGTTTGTCGAGCATTTTTCTCTGAACGTTTGTGATGTCTGCACCGATCTGCTCTTTCGTTACGTATGTACGATAGCCGTAATGTCCGCCGGGTCTTGCAAGAGTATCACGAATTTCAAGGCCGTTATCAAGCAACAAATTGAAGTAATAAGGCGAGCCCATAACCATTTCTTCAACAAGCTCTTTTCTGCTCATTAAGTCTCCGCCGTTCATGGTGTCTTCAATGTGTTTTGCAGCAGTGTCGGGAACAAGATTATATTTTTTCTGTAATGCAGCAGCGAGTTTTGATGTGTAAGCAGCATATTGTCCGCCATTCGTTGCACTGTTTCCGCCGGTGGTTGAAAGTTTCTCGATGATGAGGGTTTTTGCACCTGCTTCACCTGCCGAATAAGCCGCAGCCATTCCTGCAAAGCCTGCACCGACAACTACAACGTCATATGTCTCGTCCCATTTTTCTGGAACTTGGAAAGAACCCATAATCGGGAAATATGACATGTCTTTCTTCGGAGCACTCTTAGCCTGATATTTTGAAACGTCAAGACCTGCTTTTTTCAATGCTGCTTCGACTGCGGATTTGATTCCGTTTGAAGTCATTGTTGCACCGCTGATTCCGTCAATTCCGATTGATTGAGCTTCGACAATCTGTTTTGGAAGTAAATCAATCGCAGGAATACCCGTATCTGTTTCGTGATGCTCAAGGACTTTTACGCCCTCAATTTTGCCATTTGTCAAAGTAACTTCGACTTTCAAGCCGTCAAACATGCCTTTGACTGTTTCAACGTAAGTCTCAGCCGATGCCGGAAGTGCAAAAGCTAAAACCAAAAGTAATAACGCTAAAAACTTTTTCATAGAATTTTGCCTCCTGTTTTATTGTATTTGGATTAGGAAAATTATACCATTTTTCCCAATTTTTTTAGAGCTGAACGAATTAATTTGTCGAATGCCTCTGCCTGCCATGCACTACGACCTGTGAATAATCCGTCAATCTCAGGCTGTTCGATTAACCTCTCTGCGTTTCCGGGATTTACACTTCCTCCGTAAAGAACAGGAATTAATTTTCCTGCCTCTTCGCCGAACAATTCAACAAGACATTTTCGGATTACGCCGTGTTTTTCGTTAGCATATTCAACACTCGCAGGCTTTCCGTTTACTCCGATTGCCCAGACAGGTTCATAAGCTACCCAGATTTTTTTTGCATAATCTGTCGAAACTCCGTGAAATCCCGCTATTAATTGTGTTCGCAGGATTTCGTTGCTGATGCTGTATTCTTTTTCCTGTTCAGTCTCTCCGATGCAAAGCAATGTAGTGAAGCCGTGTTCAAGCGAGCATAAAACTTTTTTGTTTTCCTCATAGTCAGTTTCACGGAAAACATGCCGGCGTTCTGAGTGTCCTATCATCACTAAATCAAGTCCCAATTCTTTAAGCATTAAAGGGCTGATTTCTCCTGTGAATTGTCCCTGTTCCTCCCAACACATATTTTGAGCTCCCAAATGGACAAGCTCACGTCTTGAAATTTTTACGGCATCTGGCAGCGATGTGTAAGACGGAATTACAAATAATTCAATTTCATCACGATTCAAATCCGCCGTTAGTCTCGTTAAATCTTCGAGATATGAAACGGTATCGTGAATGTTTTTGTACATTTTCAGGTTAGTGCCGAAATAAATTTTTTTGCTCATCGAAAATTACCTTGCGTTGTCGTAATCGTTAATAGCGTCAACTTTTTTCCCTGAACGTTCGTTGTAAACGTAATTGCATTCAAGGTATGCCTGGATTAATTCTTTGCCGAGCATATCGCCTGTTGTCTGAGAACCGAGAGTAATAATGTTGCAGTCGTTGCTTAAGCAAGCCCGTTTCGCAGCATAAACGTTGTTGACATTCGCAGCTCTTACGCCTTTGACTTTGTTTGCCGCAAGCATTACTCCGATTCCTGTTCCGCAAAATAAAACTCCACGATCGAATTTTCCTGCTGCAACTTCTTCGCCGACTTTTGCAGCAACGTGTGCATAAATCACATCTTCGCTTCCAAAATCCGTAACTTCATGGCCGAGACTTTTCATAAACGAAATCATTTCCTGTTTGTAGGCTTCAGCGTTGGGATCACAGCCTGTTGCAATTTTCATAATAAAAACTCCTCTCAATAAATTAAAATAAAATTATTTGGAATGTTTTGCATAATATCAGTTGCATTTGTTGCTGTCAATTTGTATAATGACAAATAATCCAAATTACTAAAAAATTTTTTTATTTTATCTACGAAAGGAGTTAGGTAATTTGAGTACCGAAAAATTCCGCCCCGTAACCGCTATCACAATGGGAGATCCCGCAGGCATCGGCCCCGAAATAGTCGTAGGAACAATGCTTGACAAGTCCATCATCGAGTGCTGTAAACCGTTTGTAATCGGAAGTTCAGCAATCTTGAAGAAAGCCGCTGACGTTCTCGGTAAGGAAATCAAAATTAATTTAATCAACGATCCTTCCGAAGCAAAATACGAATACGGATTAATTGATGTTCTTGAAACGGGAAATTACGACACAGATTCAATCGAGTGGGGAAAAGTTCAAAAGCTCGCAGGTCAAATGGCAATCGACTGGATTATGAAATCAATCGAACTTGGGCTTGCAGGGAAAGTTGATGCAGTTTCAACCTCACCGATTAACAAACAGTCAATCAAACTTGTAGGAGTCAAAGAACCCGGCCACACCGAAATCTACCAGAACGCTACCAAATCCCCTTATGCCCTCACAATGTTTTCCTGCCATAAACTCCGAGTATTTTTTGTAAGCCGACACATGTCATTGATTGATGCCGTTCATTTTGCGACAAAAGATGTAGTTCTTGATTTCGTGAGAAATATTGACAAGGAACTTAAAAGCGTAGGAATCGAGAATCCTTTAATCGCTGTTGCAGGAATTAACCCCCACAACGGAGATAACGGACTTTTCGGACGTGAAGAGATTGACGAATTATTCCCTGCAGTTGATGCCGCAAAAGCTGAAGGAATTAACGCAGTAGGACCAATTCCGGGAGATTCAATTTTTAACATCGGAAAATCAGGAAAATTCGATGCCATTCTCTCAATGTATCACGATCAGGGACATATTGCCTGCAAGACTCTTGACTTTGAAAAATCCGTAACGATAACTTGGGGGCTTCCGTTCATAAGAGGCTCGGTCGATCACGGAACAGCTTTTGACATCGCCGGAAAAGGCATTGCGGATTGTGTCAGCTTAATCGAGTCAACAAAAGTCTGCGTTGAATATGCTGTCAAAAAACATGAACGAAGTGTCAAATAACACGAAAGGAAATTAAAAAATGCCATTAATTGGAGCTGTAGCTGATGACCTTACAGGTGCAACGACTACGGGAGTTTTACTTGCAAGATCAAAGGCCAGAACAGCAGTATTTTTCAACGAGAAAGCAGCACTGAAAGCAGAAGGAGTTTCAGACCTCGACGCAATTTTAATCAGTTCAAATTCACGCCCTCTTCCCCCTAATGCCGCACAGGAATACGTAAAAGATGCTTCAATGGCTCTCAAGAATATGGGAGTTAAATATTTCTCGAAACGAATTGACACAACACTTAGAGGCGGAATAGGTTTTGAAGTTGACGCAATGCTCGATGTTGTAGGCGATGATTCAGTTGCTGTTGTAGTTCCTGCAATGCCTCAATCAAGGCGTATCGTTGTAGGCGGTTACTCAGTGATTGATAACGTAGCCTTAATACGCACGCCGGTAGCTCAAGATGTCAGGACTCCGGTAAAAGAAAATTATGTTCCAAAACTTTTGGGAGCCCAGACAAAACACAAAGTCGGAACAGTATTTCTCTCTGACGTTCTAAACGGAGCCGACGCAATTAAAACCGCCCTAAAATCACAAAGGGATTCAGGAGCAAGAGTTATTGTAGTCGATGCAATTTCGATTGATGATGTCGAGGAAATCGCAAAGGCCTGTGTAGCTCTTGAATGGAATGTCGTAGCAGTTGATCCCGGCCCATTCACGGCAAAACTTGCTTACGTACGAGGACTGATAAAAGCAGAATCCCCGAATGTTCCAGCCGAGCCTCCCGTAGAAGGAAAAACGGTTTTAATCGCAGCAGGAAGTGCAACATCGGTTACGAAAAAGCAAATGGAAATTCTTTGCACTGACGAACGAAACATTAGAATCAGTGTAGATCCGATACCTTTAATCGACAACGATATTTCAGCACGTGAAGAAGAAAACAAAGCCATCGAGGCTGCATGTCTGAAACTTCAAAACGACGAAGATCCTCCAAGAGCAATTTTATTTGAGACAGCACTGCACGGAACGTTGTTAAATCTCGATGAAGAAGATTCAAAACGAAATTACTCCGGCGGAACATGTGCAGATTTAATAAATATCGGACTTGGACATATAATTCAGGGAGTGTTGAAGCGTGTAGGCCGTGATAAAATCGCAGGTCTTTACACAACAGGTGGGGACACTATGGTAAATGTATGCACGGTCTTGGGCGTAGAATGCCTCGAAGTCATGGATTACGTAATTCCTCAAACTGACGTGGGGCGTTTAATCGGAGCATATGACGGACTTCCTATAGTAGGAAAAGGCGGTCTGACAGGCACTAATACAACAGCAATGGAAATTGTAGAGCGTATAATGCTTGAGGCTGCAAGAAAGTAAATAATAAAAAAGGAGATAAAATTATTATGGCAGAAGAAAACAAAAAATCAGGCTTCAATTATCCCTTGCTGGATAAAATAGCATCTCTTCCCGGCGGACTTGTAATAGTACCGTTGGTAATCGCAGTGTTGACAGCAACATTTGCCCCAGAGTTTTTCAAAATAGGCGGCTATGTAACGGCTTTGTTCTATGACGGCAACGCATGTATGATGGGATTTTTCCTGATTGTCTGCGGTTCAATGATTGACATCAGACAGGTTGGAATGCCTTTGTATAAGGGTGTCATAATGACGGGTATAAAATTCCTGCTCGGTGTTCTTGTCGGTGTTCTTGTCGGAAAAATCTGCGGGCCTGCAGGATTTTTGGGTATTGCTCCATTCGTTTTGATAGCTGCAATAACTAACTCTAACGGATCATTATATATTTCCCTCTCATCACAATTCGGAAATGCAACAGACACAGGGGCTATTTCGGTATTATCGCTCAACGACGGGCCTTTCTTCACATTAATAGCTTTAGGCGCAACAGGACTTGCAAGCATACCCTTCAAATCGTTAATAGCAGTGTTAATCCCGTTATTAATCGGTTTCATCTGGGGAAATCTCGATAAGAAATTCAGAGACTCATGCAAAGTTGCACAGCCTATTGTTACGTTTTTTATGACAATTTCAATCGGAGCAAAAACAGATGTCAAGACGATTTTAACTGCCGGTGCATCAGGTATCGTTCTTGGTTTAATCTCAGCAGCTACAGCAGTTTTATTCTTCTTTATAATTAACGCCCTTCTCCCGAAAAAAGAACGCAACGCAATGGGAGCCGCAATCGGTACTACAGCGTTAAATTCAGCAATGACCCCTGCCGCTGTCGCAGAAGCCGACCCGACATATCAATCCGTAGTTCCTATGGCAACAGCTCAATGTGCTACAGCTTCGATTATAACGTTATTCCTGTGTCCTTTCATCACTGCAGCTTTTGACAAATACATGATGAGAAATCAGCTTGGCATTTACAGTCCTGAAGGCTGGGCATATGAAAAGGCCGTAAACTTGTCGGTGCATAAAGTTTAATGGAAGAAAATATAGTCTCCGCAAAAATTCATGTAACAATAACTTATGAAGCACTGTTTGATTTTTTTCTGTATCATGCTTATTCAAAATTCAGCGGATTTTTTCAGAATATCTTAGCATTAGCAGTGTTTTTCTTGGGAGTGTTCTCGTACGTTGCGGGGAAAATAAATGCTTGGGGCTGTGCAATGACTGTGCTGGCCTCATTCATTTTTTTAGGATATACACCGTTAATTCTGCGTCAAAAGGCAAAATCTGCTATCCAGGAACCCGAATATAAAACTCCTATGGATATAACATTCACTGACGGCTACGGAATATTAGTAGAACAGGGCGATAACAAAAGGCTTTATTCTTGGGAAAAAGTTTTGAGGGCTTCTGTAACACCTAAAACTATAGCTATATATGTCGAACCCGAAAAGGCCGTTATAATTCCTAAATGGGATTTCGGTGAAAAATTTGTGTTATGCTATCAAATTATAGCCAGAGGAATTGGAATGTCGAGAAGTACATCTGATAAATAAGTGTTATAATAATTGTGCTGAGCAGCAGAAAAATTGCGTAAGTCCAAGCAAAAAGGATTTACGCATTTTTTTTGTGCAAATTTTTATTAATTTAATTTTTTATTGAAGGTGATATTTTTGAAGCAAAACGCAAATATTTTTCTTGAACGTGAACCTGTAAGCAAATTAATGATACGTTATTCCGTGCCATTAATAATTTCACTTTTGGTTGCGGCACTTTATAACATCGTGGATCAGATTTTCATTGCAAACGCTGATTATTTAGGCTCAAACGGAAACGCTGCGAATAATGTTGTTTTCCCGCTGACCGTTATAGCATTGGCATTTACATTATTAATCGGCGACGGAGTTTGTGCATTTATCAGCATGAGTTTGGGGGCGAGAGAACAAAAGCAGGCTGCTGACAGTGTAGGAAGTGCAGTACTTTTATCTTCGAGCGTAGGAATTTTGATTGCAATTTTTTATTTTGTATTTCGTGAGAAACTTTTAACATTTTTCGGAGGCCGGATTAATGACGAAACTTTTAATTTTGCCCTTGAATATCTTACGTTCATAATTCCCGGAATACCTTTTTATGTTTTCGGTCAGGCCATGAATCCGATAATTTCAGCAGACGGAAGCCCGAATTATGTTATGTTTTCAACTTTAATCGGAGCCGGAATAAATATAATTTTAGATCCTTTATTCATTTTCGGATTTCATTGGGGAATGATGGGAGCTGCAGTTGCTACGATATTGGGACAGATTTTTACGGCGTTAATGTCATTCAGATATATATTTTTCAAGATGAAGGCAATAAATTTTTCGCTCTCAAATCTCCGTTACAACATAAAAATTATGAGACGTTATCTTCCTTTGGGAATGTGCAGCTTTCTTTCACAAATTTCACTTGTAATCAGCGTGGCTTCAGTCAACATGATGATAACAAAATACGGAGCATTAGATCCTATTTTCGGGAGGGCTGAATATTCGCAAATTCCAATGGCAGTAATCGGAATAGTGATGAAATTTTTTCAAATTGTGATTTCAATCGTTGTCGGACTTTCGGCAAGCTGTACACCTATAACGGGCTTTAATGTTGGAGCAGAACATTTCGACAGGGTTAAAAAACTTTTCACGTTATTATTAACATGTGAGGCAATAATAGGGAGTATAGCATTTTTGATTGTTGAAATTTTCCCTGCGAACATTGCGGAACTTTTCGGAGCGTCTGGAGAAAGTGTTTATTATGCTGATTTCACGGTAAAATGTTTCAGAACTTATTTGTGCCTGATAATTTTTGCGTGCATTAATAAAGCTGCGTTTATTTTTATTCAGGGAATGGGCAAGGCTTGGACTTCAGCAGGGCTTTCAATGGTTCGTGAAATAATTTTCGGTGCCGGACTGACAATAATTATGCCGATGTTTATGGGATTGGACGGCGTTTTATGGTCAATGCCCGCAAGCGACGGATTAACTTTTATTATCTCATTTATTGTAATTGTAATGATTTATAAACAGTTAAAATAGTCTCCCCTTTTTAGGGGAGATGTTGAATTATGCCGAGAGCGACAACAAATTTCTATAAATCGGATAAGGCCAAATATCAGAAGCAATCGTCAATTCCGCCATATCACATTTAATTCTGATTTCGTCCATTAAAGGGATTATTGTTCCCGTCAAAAAGTCCGAACGTTCTCGTGCATTCATTCCTGAAAGTCTGCCTTTTAATTCGTGTAAGTTGTTAGCGTCCTTAATCAACGAATTTTTAGCTTTTCCAAGACCGTTTACATAATCCCTCCAAGCTGTGCAGTCTCCGAAATCCATTCCGTCAAATGCAGAGAGTGAGTTTTTCTCAAGGATTAACTGTTTTGAAATCGCCGGCAAAACTCCCTCCCACAGCATGTCATACAAGACAGCAGCTTCAACTTCAAGCCCCGTTGCAAAACTTTCCATTCTGATTGAGGCTAAGTTTTCAAGTTCGTGAGCCCTGTAAATTCCGAGTTCTTCAAGCATTTTTTTATTTTCAGGTTTCAAGGCTAAATCGATTCTGTCGGGCATTGTCTCGGCCTCGATTAACCCTCGTTTACGTGCTTCGTCGTGCCATTCGGGGGTGTAAGCGTCTCCCTCAAATAAAATTTTGCTTCCAAGTCTGAATGCTTCACGTGCTGAATCTAATGCTGCGTCGATTGGGTCAATTTTTGAATCCGACAATCTCGCTTCAATCATGTGTGTTAATTCTTCAATTCCCCATGCCCATAATCCCGCAAACATCGTTACGGGAAGTGCGATTGACTGCGACGAACCCGGTGCACGGAACTCAAATTTATCCCCAGTGAATGCTACAGGCGAAGTTCTGTTTCTGTCGGAATCAAACGGGATAATATCCGGTAATTTCGTTAATCCTAAGTCCATTACGGTTTTTTCTGGAAGTGAAACATCGGAATTATCAAGCCTGTGAATTAAATCCGTCAATGCCGAACCAAGATAAATGCTTATGATTGAAGGCGGTGCTTCGTGTCCTCCGAGCCTGAATAAATTTCCGCTGTTTGCAATCGAAAATTGTAAAAGGCTGTGGAATTTCGACACTCCCAAAACAACTGCCGACAAGAACGTTAAAAATATAATATTCCTTCGGCTTGAGTTCGAGGGCTTTAATAAATTTCTGCCTTCACTGTCCATTAATGAAATGTTCGTGTGCTTTCCGCTGCCGTTCATTCCTGCAAAAGGCTTTTCATGGAATAACAATCTTAATTCATGCTTTCGTGCAAGTTTTCTCATTGTCTCCATTAAAATTTGGTTTTGGTCGCAGGCTTTGTTAGCGTCGGAGAATA
The DNA here is from genome assembly GCA_017449135.1 of Synergistaceae bacterium. Classification (GTDB taxonomy): domain Bacteria; phylum Synergistota; class Synergistia; order Synergistales; family Aminobacteriaceae; genus JAFUXM01. The sequence goes on along the minus strand of JAFSKE010000133.1, from coordinate 12,940 downwards.
AATGTGCAAATTCAAACTGACATCTTGCAACTTCATTATGACGAGTCATAACTGCAACTCCCAATCTTGACAAATCCCTTTCGACATCTTCCATGTAGCTTAAAACTCTGGAAGGAATTGCACCCATGTAATGATGATCTAATTTCTGGTCTTTTGCAGGCTGGGCACCGATTAAAGTTCTTCCGCAAAATCTTATGTCAGGCCTTAACTGCGCTCTGGGTCTGTCGAGTAAAAAATATTCCTGTTCAGCTCCGACGGTCATTTTTACACTTTTAATTCCGCGCTGTCCGAGTGTCTTTAACAGTTTCAAAGCTCTTCCTTCTACTGCGTCCAATGCCCTTAATAACGGAGTTTTCAAATCTAAAGGTGTTCCGTCAAATGACAAAAACGCTGAAGGTATAAACAACGTTCCGCCTTTAGGACTTTTAACGATGAATGCAGGCGATGAAATATCCCAAGCCGAATATCCCCGTGCCTCAAATGTTGATCTTGTACCTGCACTCGGAAAACTTGATGCGTCAGGCTCTCCCTGTGCAAGGTGATGACCTCTGAAAACTTCGATTGGATTACCTTCAGAATCAGACACTGTGAAGGATAAATGTTTTTCGGCGGTTAATTCTGTCTGAGGCTGGAACCAATGCGACCAATGCGTTGCTCCTTTTGAGATTGCCCAATCCTTCATTGCAGCAGCAACAATATCCGCAGCTTCAGGAGTTAATCTCTGCCGGCCTTCCATAGCTTCGACAACTTGAGCGAAAACGTCGGGATTTAATTTTTCCTTCATTACCCGTTTGTCGAAAACCATAGAGCCGAAAATTTCATGTACAGATTTGTATTCGTGGTCAGACATTTTATTTTTACACCTCATTTTTATATTTTAAGCAAAAATTTTTCCAAAAACACTGCTTAATTTATAAAAATTTTAGTATAAAGTTATTAAACTGTCAAATTAAACACCCCTTCGCCAACCTCTCTGTCGATAAATCGACATCTCCCCTTAGAAAGGGGAGACAGAAAATGCACGGAACAAAAAGCCTCCCCTCACTGAGGGGAGGTGCCTCGAAGAGGCGGAGAGGTGAAAAATGTAAATATACGGAGGTTATTTCGATGCCTGATTGACGCGAAGTTTTGAGGTCTCCGTGATTTTGTCTCCAACTTTTGCAGTGAATGTTATCGTTGCCTCTCTTGGTCTCCCAGTATTGTTTTCAGCAACCTGGAATCTTATGGGATATTGACTGTCTCCTGTTGCTTCTCCGCTTGACCTTGTGAAGGTTATCCAGTTTTGATCTGATGCAACTGTCCATGAACCTTCCGAAAGTATACTGAATCCAAGCCCGGCGGATTTATCTCCGTTTGCGCTGATGTCAAATGTTTTTTGTTCAACCCAAGAATGTCCCGGCATGGTAAGATTTACTCTGTCGTATTTATGCCATCTCGGGTATCTTCGGCCTCCATTCCAGCTAAACCCTTTTGGAAGTCCTACCCATTTGCCTTTACCGAAGCAAAAGCCTTCCTCCCAGAAATAATCAACTTCCATACAAAGTGTTTCTTTGTCCTGTTTGCTCCATACGGATTTATCGACCTGCCAAATCCATTCGGTAATAAAGCTGAGAGTTCCTCTTGAAGCTCCGGTTGCACTAATTCCCATGTAGCTTGAATCGCCTGGCCACGTGAGGTCTCCATGCCAGCTTCCGGAATCGCTGGGACCCGTAATATCAGAATACCATGAAGCACTGGCTTTTTTCTTTTGTAAGGCTTGATCTCTAACGTCCCAATCGCTTGTTGTCCAGGTTCTGCTTGTTGAGTGCGAAACACTGTTGTTGAGTGTTACACTGGGACCGGATTTGCTGATTCCGACCTGCCCTCCGATACTCCAGCTCATGCTCTCTGAATGGGATTCATTCTTAGGTACTCTTGTCGGAATATGTCTTATAAGCGAGACTTCATCGGTTGTAAGATCCTCATAGCGTTTCCCATTAACGAGACTGGAAATATGACTCTCAAATCCGAATATGCCCGTGTAGCCCGAAATATAATTAACGGGACATTCATATCCGTAGCGTCCAAATTCATCGCTGCCGCCGATCCATGTAAAAGTTACTTCTCTGTCCTGGAAATTTTTAGGGACTGTCGTTGTATTTGCCTGAACAAGATAATAATCGCAGTTATACCTGAATGAATGACAGTTGTAAACTGTAAATGTTATCTGGCTTGTGCGGTTTATGGTAACCGAGTCTCCGAGAACATTGCCAAACCACGGCCTGTAACCTGATGTGTAATAATCGAAGTCAAGCGTTTTATTCTGAGCGTCAGATATTTTTGTGAGGTCGTCGTCAGCAGCTGCACGAAGTTCGATTGCACTTGCGTTAGTACTGAGTTCGTTTGCTTTTTCGGTAAGGCTTGCACACCAGTTGTAATAACTTCTCCAGCGGTCAACACTAAAGAACGTCTTGTCGTCAGTTCCGGTTGAGACTGATTCCTTGCCTTTTGATTCAACATCGGCCGATCTGATTACATTTCCGTTTTCATCGTAATAGAAAACTACGTCTCCGGAAACGTCCGAACTTGCGTAATCTTGTGATATAGCCGAAATATCATCACTGACCCTGACATCGCCTGAAACAGCATCGTCTGCCTTGAAAGCCTGATAAGTGAAACGGAATGTGCGTCCGTTGACGGTACGTTTTGCGATCGCAAAAATTTCAAGACGTTTATCGCCGTTTTCGTTATCGTTCATGGCATAATCGGCGGGAAGTCCGACAGCTTCAAGAGTTCTGTTAATGTAATCTTCGTTGGGATATATCAACATGATGTCGTTTTCTTTAGCGTAATCACGGCTGACTACATCGGCACTGAACAAAAGGACTTCAAGTATGGCAAGGCTTAACTCGTCTCCCTGATATTTTTCACGGAGGCTTTGAGCTTCAGCGTCAGTAACGCAATAAACCCATGTATGGTCGTTCATTTTGTCGCCGCTTCCGCTTTCCTCAAACTCATTAATCAATTTGACAAATTCGCTGCTCTCCGTTACCGAAGCCATATCGCTGCTGAGTAATTTTACTAAAGAACTTTGAGGAGTGTCAGTTGTTGTACCCCCCCCCCAGATTCACTGCTCGAACTTCCGGAGCCTCCACAGCCGCCTAAACTGACGACAATGAAAGTAAATAAAATCAAACTTAAAAGAATACAATTAAATTTTCGCAAGATATAATTTCTCCTTTCCTGCGTATGAATTTTTTTATGTTGTGAATTTTATCACATATAACTACCCATTCGGTAATCTCTCTGTCAACAAGTTGACATCTCCCCTTAGAAAGGGGAGACATAAAGTGCCGTGAAAACAAACGAAATTTATTTTATGATTTCTTCCAAGAATGGCGGTAAAACAAATGAATTTTTGTGAATTTTATCCGTGTAGTATTTTGTGCCTTTAACGGTTCTCAAAACATTTTCGGGATCGTCTTTCATTGATGCAACTCCGTAAGTCCAGAATCCCGTCGGATATGTCGGAACTACTCCCCAATATACTTTTACAATCGGGAAAATTTTTCGCATTTCGTTTATGGCCTGAATCATTATGTCTCTGTCAGTGAACGGAGATTCCGTTAATTCGGAAAACATTGCATCAGGTTTCATGATTTTTTTAACATCGTCGTAAAAATTTGCTTGAAACAATCCCGCTGCAAAGTCTACAGGGTCTGTGCTGTCAACGATTACAACGTCAAATTTCTCTGATGTCTCACGAATAAATTTCATTGCGTCCATACACTTAAAATCAGCTCGTGGATTGCTGAATGAATTTCCTGCGAATGGCAGATACTTTTCGGAACACTCTTTAACACGTTTATCAATGTCGATTAACGTACATTTTTTAACGCATTCATGTTTCAAAACTTCACGCATTATCGCACCGTCCCCGCCTCCGATGATTAAAACGTTTTCGGGGTTTTTGTGGGCACATAAGGGAACATGAGCCATCATTTCGGAGTAACAAAATTCGTCCTTTTCGGTTAATTGATAAGCACCGTCAAGCATTAAAACTCTGCCGTATTCGTAAGTGTCGGCGATTAATAAATCCTGATATTCTGTTTTCTCGGAATGAATGAAATTTTTGATTTTCATTGAGAGCTTCAGATTATCCGTGCTAAATTCATTCAGCCATAAATCATTATTTCGTTTAGGTCTTGTAATGTAATTATTCATGCAATGCCTCGCCAAGATTTTTGCCAAGTTCAAAACATTTGCTTAAATCTTCAGTTGTGGGAGATGTAAAAACTTCGACTTCGGGATTAATTTTTTCGAGTTTTATTTTCTCCGCAAAAGCCTGCAAAGCCGTTAAAGCTCCTTTACTCCAGCTATAACTTCCGGCAATTCCAAGAAATTTATTTTTCGGCATTCGATTCAATAATTTTGAACATATTGCTTCAATCGGAGGGTATAACTGTGTGTTGTAAGTGCATGAAAGCAACGCAAAAGCCTTAAATTTCCAGATGTCTCTCAAAATATACGACGGGTCTGTTCTCGACGAATCATATAATCTGATTTCCTTAACGTCAGCGGAACTTAATCCGGAACATACTGCTTCGGCCATTCGTTTTGTGTTCCCGTACATTGAGCCGTAAACTACGACAGCACCGTTATCGCCTTCAAACCTGCTCCATTTGTCGTAAAGTGAAATAACCTGCTTAATATCTTTTCTGAATAATGTTCCGTGTGAAGGAAAAATATTTTTAATGTCGAGTGTTCCGAGTTTCCTCAAAGCTGCCTGGACAACGTTTGAATATTTCGCAACAATGCAGGCATAATACCTCAACATCTCATCTTCCCAGCGTGAATTTAATTTTTCATCGTCAAATAATCCTCCCTCGTGAGCTCCGAAACCTCCGAATGAATCATTTGAAAATAAAACTCCTGTTGACGAATCAAACGTTACCATGCTTTCAGGCCAATGTAACATGGGAACCGTTGCGAATTTCAAAACATGTCCGCCAAGATCTAAAGTATCTCCGTCTTTCACCGTTATAATATCTTCAGTAATTCCGTGATAGCCTTTTAACAGGGGGATTGTTTTTGCGTTGCCTATGAATTTTAATGAAGGCCATTTCGATTTAAGCTGTGAAATTAAACCTGCGTGATCTGGTTCCATATGATTAACGACTAAATAATTTAATGTTCTGCCGTTTAATGCCTGTAATAATTTATTGTAATACTCATCGAGATACGGTCCTTTCACCGTGTCGATTGCTGCTGTTGCCGTTGTTCCCGTTATGACGTATGAATTGTAAGCAACTCCCTGAGGAAGAGGCCAAAGGGATTCAAACATATCTGATTCATAATCGTTTACGCCTGTCCAAAATGTATCTTTATTAACTTGAATAGCTTTGTACATTTATAAATTTTTCTCCTTTCGTAACTTATTTCGATTTGTATTATACTAAAACGACAATATTAAAGTTAAAGGAGAAAATAATTTTGCAGGAATTTAACAATGCAGCTCTTGAAAGTTTAATCAGAACGGCGATGCAGACAGGAGCAAGCGACATTCATTTAAGCTCTGGAAATTATGCGGCATTAAGAGTTCACGGGGAATTAAATTACATGAAAGAATTTGGAATTTTTACACGTGAAGCCCTCGAAAAATTTATCAGCGAAATTTTAACGCCTCAACAATTTGATAAATTCAAACGTACTGGAGATTTAGATTTTGCATTTACTTATCAGACTCAAAGATTCAGGGGCAGTGCTTATAAAGAAATGCACGGAGTTTCTTTGACATTCCGTTTAATATCTTCGGTTATAAGATCGCTTGACGAGTTAGGACTTCCTGAAATTTTGAAAACGATGTCTCAAAAGCACAGGGGATTATTTTTAGCGACAGGCCCCACAGGACACGGAAAATCATCAACACTTGCAGCAATAATCAGCGAAATTAATCATTTCAGAAAAGCTCACATCGTTACAATCGAAGACCCGATCGAATATATACACGTTCCCGCAATGTCAGTAATTCATCAGCGTGAAATCGGAAGCGACACCGAAAATTTTGCTTCGGGTATTCGACATGTTTTAAGACAAGACCCCGACGTTATTATGATTGGAGAAATGAGAGACCTTGAAACGATTTCAGCAGCTATTACGGCAGCAGAAACGGGACATTTAGTTTTCGGAACTTTGCACACACAGGACGCTTCACAATCAATCGAAAGAATCGTTGATGTTTTCCCGCCTCATCAGCAAAATCAAATTCGTTTACAGCTTGCTTATACGTTGCTTGGAATTTGCTCACAGCAGTTAGTTCCTACAGAAGGAGTTAAAGGCCGTGTTTGTGCGACTGAAATTTTAATTACTACGCCTGCGATTCGTGCGAGCATTCGTGAAGGAAAAGTAAGCAGTATAAGAAATTCAATGTTGACTGGAATGACATTCGGAATGCACACAATGGAACAGGATTTGGCACGATGGGTAAGGGAAGGGAAAATTTCACGTGAGACTGCAAAAGATTTTGCGTATGATCAGACGGAAATTGAAAGAGTTATGAACATGAGATTTTAAGAATGAACATTTACCCGTTAAACGTAAAAAATTATACTGACCTCAATAAAATTTGCTCTCGGATTAAGACTGATTCGAGGGCATTTGCTTATTTGTACCCGAAGTCAAATATTCTGCATTTTTACGCCGAAAAAATCGACTACAGGGCAGCAGCGTTTTTGAAGCAGGAATTATTAGCACGTGGAGGCGACACAATCGTTACAAAACACGTGATTGACGGAAAAACTGATTTCAGCGATGTTTTGTTAATGGCGACGGATTCACAGTTAAAAAGCCTTCTCGAAAAATTAAAATCTATGGACTGCTGGGGCTTGAAGGAATTTCGGGAAAATTTATCGGCCTCATACAATAATATGAAAATTCACGAATGGAAATTGAAATCTCCAAACGGCCATGAAATTATTTTGAACGAACACACAAAATTAATGGCAATAATAAACCTAACTCCCGATTCATTTTTTGAACCCAGCAGAATTAAAGAGAACGAAATTTTAGAGAGAGCCGAAAAATTTTTGAATGAAGGTGCGGAAATTTTAGACTTGGGAGCCGAATCAACAAGGCCTGGAGCAACTCGAATTTCAGAAGCTGAAGAACTTGAAAGACTTTTGCCGGCGTTAAAGATTTTGAGAAAAAATTTCCCCGATTCAATAATTTCAATCGACACTTACAAATCTGAAACCGCAAAAACCGCATTTAACGAGGGTGCAGACATTATTAACGATGTCAGCGGATTTTGCCTTGATGACGAAATGATAAATTTTGTGAACACGTCAAAAATTCCGTATGTACTTTCGCATTACCCTGTCTCCCCCATAGTTAATATTATCGGCGAAGTTAATTCATACTTCCGTGAAAAATTAAAACTCATTGAAAATCACGAAAACATAATTTTGGATCCCGGATTGGGTTTCGGAAAAAACGAAATCGAAAACTGCGAAATCATTAAGAACATCGAAAGCCTTAAAATTTTTGGCCTGCCTGTTCTCGTAGGTCATTCAATGAAGAGATTTACGGGGAAAAATTTATCCGCCACCTTAGCCGTAACTGGAATTTTAAGCGGACGTGTAAATATTTTAAGAGTTCATGACGTTAAAGAAAACAAAAATGCTCTCTCAATGGCTGAAAAGATTTTCACATGCTAAAATTGTATTTTTGTAAGTGAAATATTATAAAGGAGAATAAAACTTTCTTATGTCTGATGAAAATGAAAATAAAGTTTTAGATGAAAATATCAATCCCGAAAGTGAGGGAAGCAGCGAAAAAATTATAAATCTTCCACTCGTCGGCGAAATCAAAACAAGTTACCTCAATTACGCAATGAGTGTCATAGTCGGCAGGGCATTACCTGATGCAAGAGACGGATTAAAACCCGTTCAGCGTCGTGTGCTTTATGCAATGTCAGAGCTTGGATTAAAACACAACACAGCCTACAAAAAATCTGCCCGTATCGTCGGTGAAACAATGGGTAAATATCACCCTCACGGAGACAGTGCAATTTATGACACAATGGTAAGGCTTGCACAAAACTGGAATTTACGTTATCCGTTAGTTGACGGTCAGGGAAATTTCGGATCTGTTGACGGAGACAGTGCAGCAGCAATGCGTTACACCGAAGCAAGATTGAGCTGGCTCGGCGAATTAATGCTCTCAAACATCGAAGAAAATACTATCGAATGGGGCAAAAATTTTGACGAATCGTTAAAAGAACCTTTGACGTTACCTTCAGTAATGCCGAATTTAATTGTCAATGGTTCAACGGGAATTGCTGTAGGAATGGCAACAAACATGCCTCCCCATAATTTGCGTGAAGTCGTTAAAGTTTTATGCTGGCTGATTGAAAATAATATTGAACCTGAAGATGCAGAACTACGGGACATTTTAGAATTACTGCCGGGACCGGACTTTCCGACAGGCGGGGAAATTTTGGGACGTTCGGGAATCATTGACGCATATACTACGGGACGTGGAAAAATTATCGTTCGCGGAAAAATGCACGTCGAAGAGAATAAACGAGGCCGAAAAAGCATAGTTGTAACGGAAATTCCTTATTATGTTAATAAAACTATTTTGCTTGAAAGCATGGTTAAGGAAGTTCAAGACAAAGAGATTGAAGGCGTTACGGAAATTCGGGACGAATCCGACAGAGACGGTTTAAGAATTGTAATCGAAATAACAAAGGATTCAGAACCTGAATTTATCATGCGTCAGTTGTATAAACGTACTCAGCTTCAAAGTACTTTCGGAGTTATTAATCTTGCTCTCGTCAACAAACACCCCGAAATTCTCCCGATGAAAAAACTTTTGAGCATTTATCTCAATTACAGGCGCGAAATCGTAACCCGAAGAACTGAATACAGATTGAGACAGGCTCAGGCACGTGAACACCTCATTGAAGGCCTCAAAAAAGCTCTCGAAAACATCGAAACAGTAATTAAAATCATCAGAGCTGCAAACAAAGCTGACGAAGCAAAAGAGAATTTGCAGAAGGAATTAGAATTTTCGTCCGCTCAGGCACAGGCGATTTTAGATATGAGATTACAGAGATTGACGGGGCTTGAACGTTCACGTCTTGATGAGGAACAGAACAGGCTGCTTGCTGAAATTTCGGAACTCAAAAATATCCTCGCCGACAAAAAAGTTCTTGACGGTGTAATAGCTTCGGAATTGAAGGAAATAGCTTCAAAATTTGGTGATGACAGACGCACTACAATCACCGAAGAAGTCGAAGAATTAACACGTGAAGATTTCATTCAGGAAGAAGATATAGTTGTAACACTTTCAAAGGACGGATTAATTAAACGTCAGCCCCTCGAATATTACAAACTTCAGGCACGAGGCGGAAAAGGCAGAAAAGGTACATCGGTTCAGGAAGATGACAGCGTCGAAATGCTCTGCGTAACTCACACTCACAGGGAAATTTTCTTTTTCACGAACTTTGGAAGGATTATGGCGTTAAAAGGCTATGAAATTCCAGAAACTAAAACAGGAAAAGGAAAACCCACTGCAAAATTATTGCCTTTAGCTGAAAATGAAAAAATCGTGAACATTGCCGGCAGTGATTCAAGCGGCTGGAAATTTGCGTTTTTCATAACACGAAAAGGAATTGCGAAAAGGCTTTCATACGAGAGTTTAAGATATTCAAACAGGGCTAAAAGAGTTATGAGTCTTGATGAAGGCGATGAGATTGCAAGAGTTGCATTAACAACAGGCAGAAATGAATTGTTAATCATCACAAAAGGCGGACAGGGCTTGAGGGTTTCCGAGAAGGAATTTCGACCTATGGGCTGTGCTGCAAGGGGCGTTAAGGGAATTAATCTTAAAAAGGAAGATGACGAAGTTTTAAGCTGTGATGTCGTTAATGACAAAAAGAAAATGTTATTAATCAGCGAAAAAGGTATCGGAAAACGTTTAGAATTTTCATCAATGACCCCTCACCACAGAGCAACAGGCGGAAATATCATAATGGTAATTTCCGAAAGAACCGGCAAAATCTCTGGAAGTCTCGCACTCGGAGATGATGATGAAATTATCGCAATTACTTCGAGAGGGCGAATGATTAGGATTTTAGGCAACGAAATAAGATCCCTTTCACGTTTTTCATCAGGAAGCAGAATAATTAAACTTGATGAGGGCGACACAGTTGTTGATGTCAGCGTCATAAAATCCGAAAATGAAGATAATGACATGACCGTTTCAATTCCTTTTGACGAAGAAGCAAGCGAAAACGAAAATGAAAATATCTAAAGAAGGCTTATCGACAATAATATTTTTGCTCCTGTGTACGGGGGCATTTGCTTTTATTTCATGGATTCCTGCGTTAATAATTTTTGCTCTTGCCTGCGTTGTTATATGGTTTTTCCGTGATCCCGAACGCAAAACTGAATATAAAGACGGATATTTTTATTCGCCTGCTGACGGAAAAATTGTTGAAATTTCAAACTGTGATCATAAATTCACGGGGAACGCTGTCAAAGTCGGAATTTTTATGAACCTTTTCAGCGTTCACGTAAACAGAGCCCCTTGTATGGGACGTGTTGATTTTCTTGAATACATACCCGGCAAAAAAGTTGCTGCGTTCTCCCCCAAAGCCTCCGAAATCAACGAACGTAATTATGTCGGACTTTCAACACCTTACGGAGCAGTTATGATGACTCAAATTGCAGGACTTGTAGCAAGGCGTATTGTTTGCAGATTGAGACGCGGCGATGTTTTGGAAACCGGACAGCGTTACGGAATGATAAAACTTGGTTCAAGGGTAGACTTATATTTACCTGCTGATACAATATTAAAGATAAAAATCGGTGATAAAGTAAAAGCCGGATTAACTTGTATAGGAGTGATTACGGATTGAGAAATTTTTTGAGAATGAGAAGGAAAATGGGAAAATTCGGGAAACGAAAACCCATTGAATTTAAGCAGATTGTTCCCAACATGGTAACAAGCGGAAATCTGTTGTGCGGATTATTTTCGTTAATGATGACGTTAAACGGCCGTTATATAGTTGCAGCATGGCTTGTATTTTTTGCAGTAATTTTTGACGGTTTCGACGGAAAAGTTGCAAGAATGCTCGGAGGCGGTTCACAGTTCGGGCTCGAATTTGACAGCTTGGCAGACCTTGTAAGTTTTGGAGTTGCACCGGCGATTTTGCTTTACGACGCTGCACTAAAAGACTTGCATTTAATCGGAGCAGGGACGGCGTGTTTTTTTGCTTTAAGCGTTGCCTTGAGACTTGCGAGATTTAATATCGTTCATGTTCCCGGACCTTTTCAGGGGCTTCCGTGTCCTGCGGGAGGGTTATTTATTTCGTCGTTTGTGATTGCAGGAATAAAAATGCCTCCTTTATTTATGGCGTTAGTAATGCTGTGCGTGGGAGGATTAATGATTTCAAGCATTCCCTACGCAAACATGAAAAAATTAACAAAACAGACTGCCGACAGACCGAAATGCTTTATGCTGTTGTCATTATGTTTAATTTCGTTTGTGTTCCTGAAAAATTCAGCACCGTTATTTTTATTTGCAATGTACATAACAAGCGGATTAATTCATTTCGACTGGGGACAATGGATTTTGAAACCCGAAGCGAAATAAAAAATTCAAAAGTTAAGATGCAAAATTATTTATGACTATTCACTGCAATAAGTGATTTTACATAATGATTTTGTTCATCTTAACGTTATTTTATATAACATTCAGTAAAAAGAAGGTTGATTTTTTATAAATGTGTGATATGGTAAAAATTAAACAGGAAACAGGAAACAGGAAACAGGAAACAGGAAACAGGAGATTGATATTGCTCGTGGAATAGCAATAATTTTAGTTGTTTTAGGACATGCCATAGCAAAAACTTCAGAACTTGACGGTATGCTGTTACCTCGTACCTTAAAAAGTACTTTTGATATTATTTATGGTTTTCATATGCCTTTAATGTTTTTTATTAGCGGTATTTTTATAAATAACTCGATTAAAGGCGGATTTCAATCATTTGTACGTAAAAAAATTAATAGGCTTGTTGTTCCATATTTCATTTGGGTTTTTATAACAGTTTTTATTAAAATACTAACTTCACGTTATCAATATCATCAAAGAACTTGGGTTGATTTTTTTCTTTCTCCGTTCATTCCTTTCGAGCAATATTATTTTATTTATGTTGCATTTTTTTTAAGTCTATTTTATTTCTTTCTTGGACAAAAGGATTTTTTGTTTTTTGCATGCGTTTCATATTTTTCGATAAAAATAATTCCTGATGTATGGGTAACCCGGCTTTTAGTAAGTTTTGCTTTATATTTTGCATTGGGAAGTGTATTTAATCAATTCACAGAAAAATATGGAAATTGTTTTTACAAAAAAAGTTATGCTATTTTCACTTATGTGATTTTTATATTACATAGTTTTATGTTATCAAGTATGGTTGCTTTTATCGGTATACTTTTTACGCTTCAATTTTCCCATTTAATATTCACTAAGAAAATATTTAGCGTTTGTACGATTCTTGATTGGTGCGGTAGAAAATCCATGCAAATATATTGTATGCACCCAATTTTTATGGGAATTATCCGTATTATTTCGCATAAAATAATCGGAATAGATTATCCATATTTGATGACTATTACACAATTGATATTTGCACTTGTATTATGTTGGCTTGTCTTAAAAGTCTGTGCAACTTATGACGTGCTAAATAATATCCAGAGTATAATTTGGGGAGATAAAAATTTAGTAAAAGGTTGAAATACTTTTTCCCTGCATGGCCAGCAAAATTGAAACAGTTTTTTGAAGAGTAAGTTTTGAATTTCTTGAAAAATCTTTGCCAGGCCGTCTTGAAAATAAACCGGAATTTTCTTCCATTTCCAATATCAATTTTTTATCTTTATTTTTAGTTCCTTTTTAT
>JAFSKE010000132.1 GCA_017449135.1 Synergistaceae bacterium | reverse complement strand
GCTCAGACTTGGAATATTGAAAATCCTTCTGACCACCTCGGTCATTTAACTATTTACATATGGTTAAAAAAAAGGGATTTAGAAGGATATTCACGAAAAACGCATTTACAGCGAAGAGGCAAACGAAAAATTGTACGTAAAACAAATTACAATACAATTCACCCCGACAGGCTAATCGCAGACAGACCTAAAAATATTCGGAAACGGAAGCGAATTGGAGATTGGGAGAGCGATACTGTTTGCGGTGCTATCGGAAAAGGATTGATTATTACTTTGGTTGACAGAAAAAGTCGATATCTTTGTGCGGCGTTGTTAAAAAACAAAACTGCTGAAGAATAAAAAAGTTTGCAGTCTTTCACTTGATAACGGTTCTGAATTTGCACTGTTCAGATAAATTGAAAAAGAAATTCAAGCTCCGATATATTTCGCAAGACAACATGCCCTGTGGGAACGTGAAACTAATGAAAATACCAATGGTTTACTTCGTTTCTTTTTTCTAAAAGGCTTTGATTTTTTGTCTCTGAGCAATGATGATTTGCAAAAAGTTGTAGATTTACTTAATAACCGTCCCCTTAAGTGCTTGGAGTGGAAAAACCCAGCTCAAGTTTTCCACTCTCATGGTGTTGCACTTACTTGACAATCTGCCGTTGTCGTTGAAAGTCCGAACTTCCCCCGCTTGAAAGGGGTGAGAGCATGAAAACTCTCATTGATGTTCTTAGAGCCTTAGCTTTGGTCAAGTACCTCGCTGAAACTTTAAGAGCGGCTTCAGAGCTTATTCCCCTCAACAAAAGAATAAGTGCGTTTTTAACTTTCAGAATGTTTTTGACTTCGTTGGTTGAGGACGCAATCCTTAACTGACAATCAAAACTTTTGTCCGATGTTCTCCCGGACGTTTTTCATTATATTATGCGTCAATGTGTATTCTTTCTCGCTAAATATTCTCCGAGCCATTGCACAATACTTACGCCGAGTACTAAAACTATAACTGTTATCCATGTAATATCAATCATATTTCTGTCATGGCCGTAACGAATCGCAAAATCTCCAAGCCCTCCAGCTCCGACAGCTCCTGCCATTGCCGTTAAACCAAGCAGACTTATTATCGTAATCGTTATAGCACGGATTATCGGTGCAAGACTTTCACGCAAATAAACTCTGAAAATTACTTCAAACGGACTTGAACCCATTGACAACGCAGCCTCAACAAGCCCTTTATCGGTTTGAGCCAAAGCACTTTCGATTTGACGTGAGAAAAACGGAGTCGCCCCGAAAACTAACGGAACTATAACGCCCCTGACATAAATTGCAGTTCCCATTATGAAACGTGAAAGAGGCATTAACGCCGTCAACAAAATTATGAACGGAATAGACCTGAATAAATTTATAATCTTGTCGAGTACCTGATAAATCGTTTTATTTTCCATAATTCCGCCGGGCTTTGTTACTGTCAAAATTATCCCGAAGATTAATCCGAAAACAAACACAATCGAACCTGCCCAAACTTCCATTAATAAAGTATCTCCGCAGGCTTTCCAAAATTCCGGAAGTCGTTTCATTAAATTAGGCAATAAAATTTTAAGCTCTGGCATCTTGAATCACCTCGACACGAATATTTTTGCTATGATAATATTCTATTGCTCTGTTGATTTTTTCGGGATCGCCGTTGAAGATTACGACAGTTCCGCCGACCATTGAACCTGCGACAATTTCGACATCTGCAAGAATAATATTAATTTCAACGTCAAAAGCTCTCGAAGCGTAAGAAATTAAAGGTTCCGAGACATCAGCATGAATATAAACAAGTCTTGCCATTAATTCGCCGGGTTTTAATTTAACCATCGGGGAATCATCACGGATTAACGTTTCAATTTTTGATAAATTTGATGTAGTTCTAACGAAATTTTTTGTAACAGGGTGCTGAGGCGTTGAGAAAATCGTAAATACATCACCGCTTTCAATAATTTTTCCTGCGTCCATAACGGCGGCTTTTCGGCAAATATTTTTAACGACTTCCATTTCGTGAGTTATTACAACAATCGTCAAATTTAATTTTTTGTTCAAATCCTTTAGTAATTGCAGAATTGATGTTGTAGTTTGAGGATCTAAAGCACTTGTTGCTTCGTCGCATAATAAAATCGTAGGATCGTTTGCCAAAGCTCGTGCGATTGCGACACGCTGTTTTTGACCTCCCGACAATTCCGAAGGATACGAATTTTCTTTGTCCGAAATTTCAACGAGATTTAACAATTCCCTGACACGTTTCTGAATTTGCTCCTTCGTCATACCTTTTAACGGGTAAGCGACATTTTGAAAAACTGTTCGTGAAGGCATTAAATTAAATTGTTGAAAAATCATTCCGATCTTTGTACGTGCTTTATAAAGTTCTTTTGGCTTTAACTTAGTCATTTCGACGCCGTCAATTTTAACGCTGCCGGAATCAGGACGTTCAAGCAAATTTATACAGCGTACAAGGGTTGATTTTCCTGCACCTGAGAAACCGATTATGCCGTAAATATCGCCGTCATTAATTGTCAGTGATACATCATTAACAGCGTGAACAGCTTTGTGATTTTTATCCGAATTAAAATTTTTTACAATGTGTTCAAGTTCAATCAATAATTTTCATTTCCCTTCTTAAAAATTTATCGTCATAATTTTGTTGCATTATGAAATAAATCCTCATGGTTTTCAAAATATTCTTCGATGCTGAGTTTCAATTCTTCTAATGTCATGTTATCAAAATATCTTCTCTGCCATTCCGTGTAGTCGAAATGCTCCGATTTTATCAGAAAAATAAATTCTTCAGCTTCAACAATCCCCATATTTTCAGTGAGAACTTCCATTCCCCGACGTAATGTTCCGAATGTGTCAATCATTGTGAAAATCCTTTCCGTCAATGATCCGAATGAAATCTAACGGATTGACTATCTTTATTTCCATACCTTTATACCTTTTCTGTAATCTTATATCTGTCGTTAGAAAATAATCGCACTCGGCAAAAATCGCACACGCAACATGCACGGCATCTTTATAAGTTATACCGTAAGTCATTATATTTGTGATTCTGTCCTGTAATTCTTCCATGCGTTCATAAGGAACATAATATTTACAAAATTGAGACTGATACAAACTTATAATATCTCGCTTGAAAATATCACGATTTTGAGAATTTTCGTACTCAAGCATATAAGAACATACTAATTCGTAATCACCTTGTCTGATTTTTTCCTGTATGTAGAGTTTTGCACGTGCTTCCAAAGAAATCAAAAGCGAACTCTGATCGTCATACGGTCTGTTGAAACAGCAATTATCGAGATAAATTCTCAAAATTTCTCTACTCCCATTCAATCGTTGCCGGCGGTTTAGATGTTACGTCCATTACAACACGATTAACGCCTTTGACCTCGTTGCAAATTCTTTTTGAGATTTTGTCGAGAATGTTTAAGTCGATTTTTGACCATTCGGCAGTCATTGCGTCAGTTGAGTTAATCGCCCTCAAAACTATTACTTCGTTGTAAGTTCTTGAATCCCCCATAACTCCCACAGATTTTACGGGCAACAAAACACAAAACGCCTGCCAGATATTTTTATAAAGTCCTGCGAGTTTCAATTCTTCCCTGAAAATTGCGTCGGCCTCTCTCAAAACATCAAGTCTTGATTTCGTTATTGCTCCCAAGCATCTCACGCCTAAACCGGGTCCGGGAAATGGCTGTCTCGAAATAATTTCGTCGGGCATGTCGATAATTTTTCCGATCTTCCTGACTTCATCTTTGAATAAATCCCTCAACGGTTCAAGCAATTTCAAATTCATGTGTTCGGGAAGTCCTCCGACGTTGTGATGAGATTTTATTAAAGCAGCTCCCTTTTTGTTTCCGCTCTCGATAACGTCAGGATAAATTGTTCCCTGCAAAAGCCATTCAGCACCTTTGATTTTCTTTGCTTCCTCTTCAAATACTTCAATGAATAACCGCCCTATGATTTTTCGTTTTTGTTCGGGGTCTGTAACGCCTGATAATTCGTTCAAAAATTTTTCCGAAGCGTCAACATAAATTACATTTAAGCCGATGTTTTTATACTGTTCCATTACGCTTTCGGGTTCGTTCAGCCTCATTAAGCCGTGATTTACGAAAACACATTGCAAATTTTCGCCGATTGCCTTATTCACCAATGCAGCCGAGACGCTCGAATCAACTCCGCCGGATAATCCGCAGACAACTTTTTTATCTTTAACAGTGTCTTTGATATTTTTGATTGTGCTTTCGACCCAGTCCGACAAATTCCAATCTCCTGAACACCTGCAGATTTCAAACACAAAATTTTTGATAATCTCATCGCCTTTTTCAGTGTTTATTACTTCGGGGTGAAACTGGAGGCCGAAAATTTTTTTGTCTTTGTTTTCGATTGAGGAAATTATCCCGCTTTGAGTTTTTGATGTCTCTATAAAACTTTCGGGGAGTTTTGAAACGTTATCGCCATGACTCATTAAGGCATTGAATTTTTCGGAACTGATTAACATTGATTCACGTGTTCTCAAAATTTCCGTTACGCCATACTCCGGAGATTTTTCGGAATTTACTTCGCCGCCTAAAACCTTTGCGATTAATTGCATTCCGTAGCAAATTCCTAAAACAGGACAGCCGATTTCAAAAATTTTTTTGTCGATCATAATTGAATCAGGAGCGTTTACACTGTCAGGCCCTCCCGAAATAATTATTCCTTTAGGCTGATAAGTTAAAATTTCGTCGATTGTTTTATCCCAATTTAGAATTACGCTGTGAATTTTCATTTCACGTAAACGTCTTGCTATTAATTGCGTAAATTGAGAACCGCAGTTAATAATTATGATATTTTCGTTTCTGTTCATCGAAATCAAAATTTCTCCATAAAAAAAGATTATATTTTAACGAAATTATAACGTATAATTCTCAGGATAAATAAATTTTTGAAAGGTAGTGAAAATTTCATGATAATTAACAGGAAATTTTTTCTCGCTGTCATGGTATTAGTATTAACTCTCGTGCCGGTTTGTTCTTACTCTGAAGAATTTTCGGACGATGATGTTATTGTAGTGTTCAGAAATTCGGATTCTGAGTCGGCTTCTGATTTTTCAGCTTCAATTACTGCGTCAACAAATTCTTACACTAAAAAAATCTTCCCGGCTCTTTCACAGAATGGCGATACTTATGCCGTGCTACGTTCAAACACACGAAAACCTGACGAACTCGCAAAAGAATTATTGAGCAATCCTAATGTCGTTGCAGCTTCTCCGAACTATAAAATTTATGCGTCGGCAATTAATCCTAATGACACATATATTAATAACTGCTGGGGACTTAGCTACGTTAATGCTCCTCAGGCTTGGGAAAAATCAACAGGCAGTGATAGCGTTTATGTCGTTATAATTGATTCCGGAATTGATTACACAAACCCCGATCTCGTCGATAACATTGACACGACACATTCAAAAAATGTAATTTCGGGTTCAACGTCATCATCTGCAACTGACGATTACGGACACGGTACACATGTCGCAGGAATCATCGGAGCAAAAGGAAATAACTCAAAAGGTATTGCAGGCATAAACTGGAACGTAAAATTAATTTCCATAAAAGTTCTCAACAGTGAAGGCTCAGGGACTATAGCTGATTTAATAACGGGATTAGATTACATTACCGGCTTAATCAAAAATGACGGCTTAAACATCAGAGCTGTTAACATGTCGTTTGAAACTTATGTAAAAATGACTCCTACTGCAAGCAATCTCATAAGTTTCCCATTATGGAGAGCTTTCAAAAAACTTGATGACCTTAACAAAACTGTCTTAGTTGTTGCAGCGGGAAATTACGGCGAAACAGTCGGAGAACCCAGCACATATTCACATGATGGTATGGTTCCTTCGGCCGGTTGTTATGTCTATCCTGCGTCATTCAACGGGATTAATAATTTAATTTCAGTCGGTGCTTTGAACAGTAACGGAAATCTTGCGTCATTCAGCAATAAAGGTGCGACTCTTAATGCTCCAGGCGTAAAAATTTTGAGTACTTATTTGACTTCAAATTCAAATTCCTATTCACAAAATGACGGCGTTAGTCTGAAAGAAATGCAGGGTACTTCAATGGCTGCTCCGTTTGTTTCGGGTGCTGCTGCGTTAGTTGCGTCGATAGCTCCGAGCAGTTTCACGGCATATCAGATTAAAAAAACTCTTATGCAGGACACAACAACTGCTTCGGGATTAAATTCAAGCGTTGCAACAACATTAGATCTTAATGCAGTTCTGACGTTCCAGCAGACTTATTCACAGGATCAGACAGTACTGCCTTCAAATGCTCCTGCTTCGTCAGAGTATGACAACTGGGAATCGACTTCGACAAACACAAACACTAACACAAACACAGGAGGAAATGAATCTAACAGTAGCAGCAGCGGCGGCTGTAACGGATTCATGGCTGGATTAATGCCTGTGATGTTACTTGTTTTTGTTGTGAAGTCAAAGAGTTATAATTAATTAATTTTTCATGAAAGGAAGTAATTTATTATGAAAAAATTTTTAGTCGCTTTAGTTTTAGTTTTGTCATTCGTAAGTTTTGCATTTGCCGATGTAACAGTCAGGCTCGGAGTTACGGGAAGTGTTTACGATGAGATGTGGCAGCCCGTGAAGGAAATGCTCGCAAAAGAGGGAATTAATCTTGAAGTTATCCAGTTTTCAGATTACGTTACTCCTAACAGGGCATTAGCTGACGGAGATATTGACCTCAACGGATTCCAGCATCAAATTTATTTTGCTGACGAACTCGAAAGCAGGGGTTACAAACTCACGAACATTGCAAATACTTTCGTAGTGCCTTTGAACATGTATTCAAGGAAAATCAAAACCGTTGACGAAATTAAAGACGGCGATGTCATTGCAATTCCCAACGATCCTACAAACGGAGGAAGAGCAATAAAAGTTCTTGCGACTTCGGGATTAATTACCCTCAAAGAAGGTGCCGGATTCAATCCTGCGAAAGAGGACATTGAAACCTACAACAAAAAAATCACGATTCAGGAACTCGCAGCTAATGCAATTCCAGCAGCTTTACCCGATGTTGCAGCAGGAATCATTAATGACACTTACGCACTTGACAACGGATTCAAAGCCAGCGACGCAGTGTTTGAAGATTTAGCACGTGAACACGAATACTGGAATTTAATCGCAGCCCGAACATCAGACCTTGAAGATCCAGCAAAGGTTGAAATATATTCAAAGATTGTTGATGCTTATCACAGTGAAACAATGAAAAAACATTTGTCGGAACTCTACGGCGGATTTTTCAGACCTGTAGGCTGGGACGAAGATTTATTGGCACCGTTCAAGAAATAAGTTTTCACGGGTAACCTCCCCGCTTATGGGGAGGATTTTTTTATATTATGAGGTGATTTTATGCTGACGAAATTATTTATTCAGTTTTTCAAATTCGGCTGTTTTACATTCGGGGGAGGCTGGAGCATTGTAGCCCAAATGAAAGAATTATACGTTGACAGAGAAAAAACTTTGACATCAGAAGAATTATTGGATTTAACAAGCATTGGCCGAAGTTTGCCGGGAACTATGATAGGAAATATCGCAATGTTTTACGGACACAGAATAGCGGGATTTTGGGGAGGTATTGCGTGTGTTGTCGGAATGATAGCAATGCCGATGTTAATTTTGATGTTGATAACGGGATTTTATACGGCGTTTCAAAATAATTTATGGGTAGCTTCTGCAATGCGAGGGGTAAGGACTGCCGTAGCTCCAATAATTTTAAGTGCCTTAATGGGATTGATTAAAAGTGCATTCAAAATTTCGCCCTGCATAATCGTTGCGGTTTTAATGTTCGTTTTGTATTTTTATTTTCGTGTAAATTGTTTCTGGCTTGTAATAATCGGAGCATTTTTAGGATTGCTAATTTGTGAATTTTACGAGAGGGTGAAAAAAATTGATGTTACTGTTTGAATTATTTTGGAGTTTCGTAAAAATCGGCTTCACAAGTTTCGGAGGGCTTTCAATGATTCCGTTAATATCAAGCGAAATGATTTCACACGGCTGGATGACGGCATCGGAAGTTTCTGATATTGTGGCGATTGCAGAAATGACACCTGGACCATTAGGGTTAAACTGTGCTACATTTGCAGGAATGAGGGCAGCAGGAATTTTGGGAGCTTTCGTAGCAAACTTCGGAGCATTGACACCGGCATTTACATTAACGGCAGCAGCAGCAATATTTTTCGACAAATTCAGAGAGAATAAAAAACTTGCTCAAATTATGATCGGGGTACGTCCTGCGTGTGTAGGAATGGTAGCAGGCGTTATAATCGACTTGGCACTTGTAAATTATTCGGGAATAAACGAAAAAATTAATATTCCGTCTTTGATTTTAGGAGTTGTCGATTTAGTAATGCTTATAAAATTCAAAATTTCAATTCCCAAAGTGTTATTATTTAGTGCCTTAATGGGAATAATTTTATTTGGAGTGATGGGACTGTGAAAACTGAAAACCTGAAAAAAATTATAAATTTACGTCATGAACTTCATGAAATGCCCGAACTTTCAATGAATGAAACTCGGACTAAAAATAAATTAATGAATTTTATCGAGAAAAATACAAAATTAGCCGTAATAGACTGCGGAAAATATTTTTACGCCTCAAAATACATTGAAGGCACAAAGGGAATTGCTTTTCGTGCGGATATGGACGCTTTGCCGATTAACGGAATTTCACACGCCTGCGGTCATGACGGACATTGTGCAGCACTTTGCGGACTTGCTCTTGAAATTGAAAATCTAAATCCTAAACGCTCAATATATTTAATCTTTCAACATGCCGAAGAAATCGGACAAGGTGCAAAGGAATGTTCAAAACTTTTGTCAGAACGCAGTATCAGTGAGATTTACGCTTTTCATAATTGGAGCGGCTGGCCTGAAAAAAGCATCGTAATTCGTGAAGGATTGTGTCAATGTTCATCATGCGGAGTTACGATAAAATTCATCGGGAAAACTTCACATGCCAGCGAACCCGAAAAAGGATTAAACCCGGCATTTGTAATCGCAAAATTAATTTCGGAACTTGAAAATAAAACTGACAAAAAAATTTTATTCACGATTGTAAATATAAAACTCGGCGAAAAGAATTTCGGAATTTCTCCAGGTGAAGGCGAGATTTCGTTGACATTGAGGGCTGAAAGTGAAAGCGATATGAGAACATTTAGAAATGCACTTATCAACATGGCCGAAAGACTTGCAAAAGAAAATTCAATGAGTGTAGAGTGTTCAAGCTGTGATTATTTTCCTGAGACAATAAGCGATCCCGAATGTGTTTCAAAAATTCGTAAAGCAGCAAATGAATTAAACTTGAAAATTATAGAAATGCCCGAAGCTATCAGAGCATCAGAGGATTTTGGATTTTACACGAAACAGATTCACGGAGCGATATTTTACATAGGGAACGGAGAAAATTATCCGGCAATTCACACCGTAAATTATGACTTCAACGACGAAATTTTAGATACAGCAGTCAATATGTTTTCAAAACTAATTCCGGCGAAATAATACCTCCCCGCAAACGGAGAGGCTTTTATTTCCTTATTTCTTTGTCCAATCCTCATATAAAAGTCACTCAATTCTGCTAAATTCTTTGATGTTATTGGTGATTAAAATTCCGTTGCGTGATAAAACCGTTGCAGCTATGACTAAATCATTTTGACCGATAATTTGCCCTTTACGTTCAAGAGCTGCTCGTATTTTTGCATAAAACCACACTGCCGCTTTATCAAACGGAACAATCTCAAACATTCTACAAAAATCTTCAACTTGTTTGATATTCTTATCAGGATTTGCACTCTTTAATGCACCTGTTGCAAGTTCAGCCTTAACCATTGAAGGAAGTTTTATCTGCATGTTAGTGAAAGAATCTATTTTCTCCCTTATTTCAGCATTTCGACCTCTCAAAGCGAAAATACAAATGTTTGAATCAAGATAATATATTTTGTTCATATTCATGATATTTACTTTTTGGAATACAGTAATAATCTTCAGGTTCCACAAAAGTTTCATCAGTTATTGAACCGTAAAGTGAATCAAAATATTTTCTTTGCTCTTCCATGTTCTCAAAAATAATTCCAGCTTGTCCAGGTAAAGGATTTTCAACATAAAACATAAATTTTCACCTCAAATTTTAACCGTCTCCGAATAACCCTAAAATATCGGATAAATCGACAGTTGCATCTTCCTCTTCCACTCTTGTTTTTATTGCAGCTGTCTCGTCCTCAAGTTTCTTTCTGGCTTCGAGAATATTTTTTGCCTGTTCCAATCTTTTAATCGCAGCATCTTTATAACCGTTATCATAAAGAATCATCGCAGAATTTGTAATATAACCGCCTAAAAATGCCTCGTATTTCTTTGCGTCCGATTCTGTTTTCTCAAATTCTCCCTGAAATTTCCCAGTGTATTTCTTCGCAAATTTTTCGACTTCCCACGATAATAAATCTTTACTTATATCGCTGAGTTCATCAAGCATTTTGTCAAATTCGGTCTTCGTTGAAACTTTATCGACATATCTTTCTCCTGATGTAACATCGTACATCAATTTGAACTCTTCAGGCTCGGATTCTGTCGTTGTTGTTTCAGTTTCTATTTCAGGCTCGGTAACTTCTTCTTCGACATTTTCGACATTCTCAGCTTCTTTAACTTCTTCTGTGTCAATTTCGGGCTCTTCAACTTCTTCAACGATTTCAACTTCAGGTTCGATTATTTCTTCTTCTTCTTTTTCTTTTTCCTCTTCTTCGATAACTTTTTCGTCAATTATTCTCTGAAGATTATCAATATCGACCTCTTCGGCCTGTTCCTGTTCTTGAAGATAATCAACTTCATCTGCAAGATCTTCCGAAATATCAGGGATTACAGGGGGAAGTAAAACTAATTCTTCCTCCTGCTCAATTTCGGCTTCAAAATCGTTTTCCTGCTTTGCTTTCTTCTTTATGAGTGCTGCTCTTAAAAATGGCATTTTTATTTATCACCTAATGCCAGCGACATTAAATTATTAATTCGCTTCGTAAAGTCTGTCAGGTCTTCGGGAACTGCTCCTTCGAGTATTACCGCCTGATCGTACAGAGTTCTTAAAATTTCCGGTATTCTTTCGTCCTTATCCTTCGCAAGTGTAATCAACTTCTTGATTAATTCATTCTCTGCATTGAGTTCTAAAATCCTTTTCTGCTGTGTCGGAGGCTGTCCAAGCGATGACAGGATATTTTGCATCTGAATCGACATTCCTCCCTTGAGACATGCAGGCGAATTTGTGAGTGTAAACGAAAGTTTTACGTCTTCTAACTTGTCTGAAAGAATTTCAAGAATTTTATCCTTCAAGGGTTTGAAATCCTTTTCAAGAGATTTAATTTTCTTCTCGGAATCTTTCTTTTCGGCTTCAGTTTCGGCACTGACATTATCATCTGAAATATTCAGCAGTTTTGCAAAATCTTCCGGAATTGAAAATGATGCCTGATTCAAAATTACTTCGTCAACAGGGTCTGACATCAACAAAACTTCATAACCCTTATTAATGAACGGCTCAAGTTTAGGCGAGGCTTTTAATGCTGAAATCGAATCACGTCCCGCAAGACAATAAATTCCCTGCTGTTCAGGCTTCATTCGGGATTTATATTCTTCTAATGTCGTGTATTCATCGCTGAAGGTCGTTTTGAATAACGAAATTTCGAGAATGTTTTTAACGTGATCATGATCCTGGACAACTCCCTCTTTCAGGATTTTTCCAAAGGCATTCCAGAATTTTATATATTTCTCACGATCTTTATTTAATAATTTTTTTAATTCCGTGAAAATCTTTCGTACTGTACTGCGTCTGATGATTTTTATTATCGGTTCGTCCTGCAAAATCTCTCGTGAAATATTAAGCGGCAAATCTTCAGAATCAATTACTCCCTTAATAAATCTCATGTAATTCGGGATTAAATTTTTGCAGTCGTTCATTATGAATACACGGTTAATATATAAACTTATTCCGCCGGAATCAGGATTCATGAATAAGTCAAACGGAGCTTGTGAAGGAATAAATAATAATCCCTTGAAATTCGTTCCGCCTTCTGCATTAATTTTTATGTGTTCTAATGGATCGTTCCAATCGTGGGTTAAGTGTTTATAAAATTCTTTGTATTCTTCGTCCGTAACTTCTTTTTCGGGTTTCTGCCAGATAGCTTTCTGTGAATTTATTATATTATCCTTAAATTTTATCGGCCATGAAATAAAATCCGAATACTTCGTTATTATCTCTCTTAATGTCCATTCCTCAAGATAATTCTTAGATGGCTTCTCATCTTCATTATTTTTATTTTCTCTGATATAAAGTTTAACGTCAGTCCCGCATTCACTACGCTGTGAAACTTCTTCGATTATAAATTCTCCGCTGCCGTCAGACGTAAATTTGAATGTCTCGTTTGTCCCCAGTTTACGTGTCGTAACTTCGACTTTATCAGCTACCATGAAAACTGAATAAAAGCCTACTCCGAACTGTCCGATTAATTCCTGATTAGCTTCAAAATCTTTTGCGGCCTTGAG
This sequence comes from Synergistaceae bacterium, assembly GCA_017449135.1. Classification (GTDB taxonomy): domain Bacteria; phylum Synergistota; class Synergistia; order Synergistales; family Aminobacteriaceae; genus JAFUXM01. The sequence continues at coordinate 117 of JAFSKE010000132.1, read as the reverse complement.
AAAATCTTTTGTGCCTGACTTTGCGATTGTCCCTAAAAATTCGATTAAATCAGCTTTTGACATTCCAATTCCGTTATCACTTACAGTTAAAGTTTTTTCGTCGGAATTAACTTCGAT
>JAFSKE010000131.1 GCA_017449135.1 Synergistaceae bacterium | reverse complement strand
TTCAGGAATTAAGACCGTCAGCGACATGAAAGGCAAAAATATTTGTGTCGGTGCTGTGGGGTCAGGCTATGAAGTTGCGGCACGTCAGATTTTAGGAGTTTACGGAATGACCTATGACGACATCAACGAGACTTTTGCAGATCAGGCAACAGGAAAAAACGGTGTCCAGGACGGAACTTTTGACGCAATGTTTTTATGCTCAGGCTATCCGAATGCAAATGTAATGGAGTTGTCATTAGGCAAAAAGATAGATGTCCTGACGATTGATGATGAACATCTTGAAATGTTGTTAAAGAAATATCCGTTTTATTCAGCTTTTACGACTGAAACCGACGAATATAATCTCGGAAAGCCCGTTACAAGCGTCGCCGTAAAGTGTATGTTAATCTGTGTTGACACATTTTCTGAGGATACTATATATGCCTTGACCAAAGCGATTTACGAAAATTTAGCTTCAATCAGGGAAATCAACGCAAAGGCAAATTATATGAGTTTAGAGAGTGCTTTATCAGGTATTCCGAGTGCATTACACCCCGGAGCAAGAAAATATTATGAGGAAAAAGGTATAGTTATACCTGATCATCTGAAATGAGCAATAACACGACAAAGCTGGAAGAGCTCGACCGTGAATCGAAGTATAAAATTTTCACTGGAAAGACGAATATTTTTATAACTTTAATTTTGACGGCATGGGCTGTATTCCAGCTTTATGCTTCACTTTCAAACAAAGTCCCGTTACAGATTTTAAGATATACACATCTTGGACTTGCAATTTCGATGGCCTTTATATTATATCCTGCGACAAAAAAATCCGACCGTCATAAACTTGCATGGTACGACTGTGTTTTAGCAATAATGACTTTATGTGTAGCGGCGTATTTCATAATCAATTATAAGCCTTTGCAGTTTCGTGCAGGACGTTATACAATGCTTGATACTGTAATGGCTGGATTAGGAATAGTCTTAGTTCTTTTAGCATGTTACAGGGTTGTAGGAACTCCGATTGTGATAATAGCTGTAAGTTTTTTCATATATGGAATGCTGGGAAAATATATGGGCGGATTTTTGCAACATCGGGGATTTAGTCTGAAACGAATAATCACTCATTTATTCATAACGACAGAGGGCGTAATTGGAAATCCTTTAGGTGTATGTGCGACATATATATTTTTGTTTATCTTATTCGGAGCATTTCTTGAGAAGACAGGGATAGGAAAATTCTTCATAAGTCTTGCAAATTCCTTAGCAGGCTGGGCATCGGGAGGGCCTGCAAAAGTTGCAGTTTTGTCATCGGCTCTCCAGGGAACGGTTTCGGGTTCTTCGGTTTCAAACACTGTATCAACAGGATCTTTCACAATTCCTATGATGAAATCTCTTGGATATACGCCTGAATTTGCGGGGGCAGTCGAAGCAGCAGCGTCAACGGGAGGTCAGATAATGCCTCCAATAATGGGTTCAGCGGCATTTTTGATTTCCGAGACATGCAACGTTCCATATAGAAAATTGATGTTGATAGCGTTAATTCCTGCGTTATTATATTTCACTGGTATATGGATTTCAGTACATCTTGAGGCTAAACGTTTGGGATTAAAGGGACTTCCGAGAGAGCAGTTGCCTAAACTCTTGCCGTTACTAAAGGCTAAAGGACATTTATTATTGCCTTTAGTAGGAATTATATATTTGATGTTGTCAGGCTTTACAATAACCCGTGCGGCGTTATTAGGCTGTTTGTTGTGCATAATAGTTCCATATCTTCGCAAGGGTACAAGAGTACCGTTTTTGCAGATATTTCAAGCTCTTCCGCAGGCTGCTCGAAGTGTAATATCAGTGGCTACGGCATGTTCTACGGCAGGAATAATAATCGGAATGGTAACTTTAACGGGATTGGGACAAAGGATAGGGACAGGGATATTCGGGCTTGTCGGGAACAGTGTTTTTCTATCATTAGTGTGTGCGATGTTCACGTCTCTGATTTTAGGAATGGGCGTGTCGACAACATCGAACTATCTTATAACGTCGACGATAGCGGCACCGATATTAATCAAGGCAGGAATACCGTTGTTGGCTTCACATATGTTTTGTTTTTACTTTGGGATAGTAGCTGATATAACGCCACCCGTAGCATTAGCGGCATATGCAGGCTCTGCAATAGCGGGCGGAAATGCTTTCAGAACTGGAGTAAACGCCACAAAACTTGCGATTGCGGCATTTTTAATTCCTTATATGTTCGCCATGAATCCTAAGATGATAATGATTGACGGGAATTTTATCGAGGCCTTGCCCATGATAATCACTGCAATTTTAGGTTTAATCGGTATCGGCGGAGGATTTATAGGCTATCTCACAAAACCGTTGAATATGCCATTGAGATTAATATCCTTTGCAGGCGGTTTATGTATGGTAATTCCGGGAACTTTAACGGACATTGTCGGAGCAGTTTTGATTTTAACAGTATTTTTGATATCGAGGGGATCCTCATTCGGCAGATATGAACAGGACACTTTGGAAAAATAAATTTCTGTTGTTGTTTTTTGCGGCGAGTATTGAAATGGTTGTTTCAATAATCGTCTTTTTGTCTGATACGGTTATAGCAGGTTATGCAGTTGGCGAAACTGGAATATCAGCAATGAATATCATGTCGCCGATAGTATCGTTCACAATTTTTATAAGCTGTTTAATTGCAACAGGGGTGGCATATTCTTATAATTCCGCTATTGGGAAGGCTGACAAAAAACATGCTGACGGGCTTTTCGGAATGGGGATAATGCTTTCCGCCGGATTGTCCGTATTAGTTTTTATAATAATTACTCTGTTCAGAGATTTATATTTTGAGTTTCTAAATCCTAACATCAATATTTTGAAGCATTCACATGATTATTATTCATATTATAAATATGTAATCCTGACAGACCCGCTGATAACGTTATTCACCACGATGATTTATAATGACGGAGACGAATTACTTTCATCAGTTTCAGATATTGTACAGATTATAGTGAACATAGCGTGTTCATTATTTTTTGCGATTGTCTTAGACATGGGACTTAAAGGAATAGCTTTAGGGACGCTCGTAAAAAACATTGTCTCAGCCATAATTTTATCATTTCATTTCTTTAGTAAGTCTAATTCATTGAAGCCTGAAATTTACTTCAGTTTTCGTGATTTATGGGAAATTTGTAAAAACGGCTTTGTCGATGTCGGACATTATCTGACAATAGGCGTGCTATCATTTATATTAAGTAAATTTGTTATTATAAAATTCGGTGATATTTTTCTCCCTGTACTGTCAATAGCGTTAAATTTGCTGGAATTGCCGGCAGTTTTTGTCGGAATTGCAGAAGCTGCATCGCCTCTTATAAGCGTATATTACTATGAAAAGAATTATCCCGCTGTCCGTAAAGTAATGAATATTGCCATGAAATTTTTGATGTTTGAAGGGATAATTTTTTCGGTTATATTATTCATTTTTGCCGAATATGTGCCGTCTGCGTTTAATATAGAGGAGCCTGAACTCGTTAAACACAGTGTATATGCACTACGAATAATCTCATCGACATTTGCATTTTTATCAGTTTTTTGTCTGTGGGAATCCTACTATATAATTCAGCGTAAAAATATGATTGTCATGATTTCTTTATTTTTACGAAGTTTGATATTTATTCCTTTGCTTGCAATACCTTTGGGATTATTTTTCGGTCTTAACGGAGTATGGCTTGGATTTGCATTTACACCGATATTAGCGTTAATTGTATGCAGTCTTATAATATGTATGAAATATGGCCGTGAGAGTTTCCCGTATTATCTTGATGATAAAAATAATATTGCGGATTTTGATGTCGTTTTAACTCCTGCGAATGTGATAAAACTTCGTGATGATGCCGAAAAATTTTTGTCGGAGCGTTCCATACCTTCAAAGACAATAAATAAAATCATGCTCATAATCGAAGAAACAGGAATGACAATAATCGAGCAGAATAAAGGGAAAAAAATTCTTTCTGAATACACAATAGAAATTATTAAAAGTCATAGCGTCAGATTAATAGTCAGAGATAACGGAAAAATCTTTGACATTACGGATAAAAATTCGCAGATTAAGTCTTTCAGGAATTATTTTTTTGCTCAGCTTATGTCGATGAAAAAGTTAAAAGACAATGAAAACATGACGGTAATAAGCAACAACAGGAATATATTTACAATACCTTTAAGTTAATAATTTTAGAAAGGAGTTAATAATTTAATGATTAGATTTTTAGAGAACTTAGCAGACACTGTTCGACAATTTCCTGACAGACCCGCAGTTGTCGACAGAAAAGGAACGAGAACAACAACATATTCTGAACTTTACAGTTGTGCTCTTAAAGTAAACCGCTGGTTAAGGCTTCACGGACTTGGGCGTGATGACGTCGTCGCAATTTACTACCCTAAAGGTCTTGAATATCTCGCTACAAGAATCGGCATTATGATGTCCGGAGCTGTCTGGCTCGGTTTAGAGGATATTATGGGCAGAGATCGTATTGATTTTGCTATTAATGACAGCGGCTGCAAAGTTGTTTTCGACATGGAAAAATGGAATGATGCCATGAATTTACAGGAGTGCAACGAGATCGCAGACTCTGATCCGCATGATTTAGCCTTCATTCTTTACACATCAGGAAGCACGGGTTTTCCAAAAGGAGTTTTGCAGGAGTACGGGGTTTACGAAGAGATTACAAAAAGCATGATTGCAATGTTTTCATCGTATAGAAATCCTGAGCCGTTTATATTTGCTGAAGTTACTCCGCAGTCATTTTCACTCGGAGTTGTATTTATGGTAGGTATACTTGGCTTGAGGGGGACTCTCCATGAAATACCAAATGAAACGACAAGAGATATTGATGCTTTGGTAGATTATTTTGATAGGAATGACCTGCATTACGGATTTTTTACTCCGAATCTGTTACTGATAATTAAGGATAATCCTAAATTTAAGTTTAAGGCTGTTTTCGTTGGAGGAGATTCTTCTTCAAATCTTTTCAGTGAAAAATTTGATTTCATAAACAGTTATGGCTTTTCTGAAAGCGGGCATGTTGTTTTGATTGTTCATGTTGACAAGCCTTATGAAACTACGCCCAGCGGATATAATGTCTGTAATGATGATATAATTCTTCTTGACGAAAAAGGTACTCCCTCCGATGAAGGCGTTATCTGTATGGATTTGCCGTATTTCAGAGGCTACATGAATGATAATAAAAAGTCATGCTTCATTGAGATAAACGGAAAAAAATATTTCAGGGGGTCTGATTACGTTAAACGCGACAAAAACGGACTATATACAGTCATTGGACGTATAGACGACGTGATTAAGATAAACGGCAATCGTGTCAGCCTTAAAGGTCTCGCAGCAGCAATAAAGCGCATTCTCAATCTTGATTTTTGTTATGTGAATGTCTTTATAAAAAACGGCGTTAAGCTCCTCATAGCGTATTATATGTCAGATAAAGAGCTTGATATTGACATGGCAAATTCAACATTAAGACAACATCTGCCCAATTATGAAACTGTTGCATGGTATATAAGAATTGACCATATCCCGTTAAACGCAAACGGCAAAGTTGATTATCTTGCCTTCCGGAAGCCTGATATGTCGATTAGAACATGTCTGTACGTTGAGCCGTTAAATCATGTACAGAAAACGCTCTGTGAAGCAATAAAGACCGTATTAAAAATAAATGACAGTGTTGGAATAAATGACGATTTTTTCATGCTCGGCGGAGACTCGTTAAAGGCAATCGAGATAGTTTCATTCTGCAAAATTCCCGGACTTTCAGTGCAAATGATTTACGATGGAAGAACCGTAAAGAATATTTCTGATTTACTTGAACAGACCGTGAAAACGGAACATAAAGAAAGCTCGAATATATTAGCTCCATTAAACTTGCTACAGCTTGATATGATGGAAGATATTAAAAAATATTCAGGCATTCCGGTTTTAACTGTACCTTCCATAATTAACATTCAGCAAGATGTTGATTTAGAGAAACTTTCACAGGCAATAAGACACGTACTGAAAGCTCACCCGATACTTTTGAGTGTAGTTACGGAAAGGAACGGAGAATATTTTTTTGAGCAGCGGGAAGAATTTTACCGTGAAATACCTGTTGAAGAAATGACGAATGAAGAACTTGAAGCTCAGGTGTCTGAATTTGCGAAGCCGTTTACGTTTGACGGAGAGCCGCTTTTCCGTTGCAGGATAATAAAAACCCAAAATAAAAAGGTTGTTCTGCTTGATATATGTCATGTTGTATGTGATGGATTTTCAAGGAGTCAATTAATTTCAGATATAGCTGCTGTGTTAAAAAAGGGGGGGGCTTGGAACGGGATAAAACTTTTGAAATTCTGCAAGAGGAAGCAGAATACAGAAAATCTGATTCATTCAATGCTGACATTGAATATTTTAACGAAATCGTTAAAGGAAAAAATTGGAGTACTATTCCAAAACCGGATAATATTACTAATGAAAACAAGGAGGCTTTGTATTACGAAAAATTTCAATTTTTGAGAGATGACGTAGAAAGACTTAGCGTGAAATACGGACTTGGGAAAAACGGTTTTTATGTTGCTGCAACAGCCATAGCCTTATCATTCTACAATAAATCAGATGATATAATATTTATTTGGACTTGGAACGGAAGATCTGACAACAAAAAGCTGAATGCCGTCGGATTGTTCATTAAATATCTTCCGATTGCTCTTCATTTGAATGATGGAGTAACTCTGTCAATGCTGTTTGATAATATAAGCACACAAATAAAGGGCGGTATATCTCACACCAAAAGCTCATATGGCGTTGAAGATTTAGATTTTTGCGTTGAAGATTCTTATGAAGAAGATATGTTTGTATGTCTGTTGTATCAGAGTGATATATACGAATATATCGGAGATGAAAGCGTAATTAAGAGCATAGAGATTATTTCTGTTAAAAATGCTGCCAGCAATAATGCCCTTGACATTCAAATTCTTGACGCAAAAAAGGAATACGGGATTTTGCTTGATTACAATGAAAAGCAATATTACAGTGAGAGCATGAAGAAATTTTCCGGGATTTTCTGCAGGGCTTGTGAGTTGATGCTTAAAATGGACGGTACTGAAACAATCTCTCATGTTAAGAATTTGTTGAAATAAAAAAAGCTATGTTATAATTCTATTATTATGAGAAGTATAAAAAGTGTTTACAAAATTGGTAATGGCCCCTCAAGTTCCCACACAGTAGCTCCATATAGAGCGGCACAGGTTTTCAAAGCAATGTATCCTGACGCAGATTTTTATCAGGTTACGTTATTTGGCTCTTTAGCATTTACGGGCGAGGGACACGGAACAGGAAAGGCGATTAAATCAGGGCTTCCGAACTCAAAAATTATATTTGACCGCGCAACTTCCGACATTCCCCACCCGAATACAATGTTATTTCAGGCATTTAAGGATAATAACGAAATCGGACGCAATCGGATTTTCAGTATTGGCGGAGGTTCAATCAGGGTAGAAGGTCAGAAATCTGACGAAGACGACGAAATTTACCCTCAAAAATATTTTTCCGAAATCATAAACTCTTGTCGTGAAAGCGATTTAACCCTCTCACAATTCATTTATAAGGTTGAAGGCTCATCGTTGAAAGAATATTTATCAAAAATCTGGAATGCAATGAAAACTTCAATCGAACGTGGATTAAAAGCTGAAGGAATTTTGCCCGGCGGTCTTGAAGTCGCAAGGAAAGCTAAAATCCTTTACGAGAAACGTTGTTATAATGAGAGTGCCGACGTTACGATGAATCGTGTTATAGCCGCATATGCCTACGCCGTAAGCGAGGAAAACGCAGACGAGAATATTGTCGTAACAGCACCGACATGTGGAAGCTGCGGGGTATTGCCTTCAGTAATGTATTATATGGAGAGGGACAGAGGTTTTCCCGAAGATGAAATCTTGGACGCTTTAGCCGTAGCCGGAATAATAGGAAATGTCATCAGAACTAATGCGAGTATTTCAGGTGCTGAATGCGGTTGTCAGGCTGAAATCGGGAGTGCCTGTTCAATGACGGCTGGAGCATTGGCATCGTTATACGGGTTAAATATTGAACAAATTGAATACGCCGCTGAAATTGCAATGGAACATAATTTAGGTTTAACCTGCGATCCCGTGAAGGGGCTTGTACAAATTCCATGTATTGAGCGTAATGCAGTAGCTGCGATGCGTGCAATAAGTTCGGTAAATCTTTCGAGGTTTTTATTTGCGACACGAAAAATCTCATTTGATGAGGTAGTTGCAACGATGTACAGAACAGGTAAAGACATGGACGAAAAATATCGAGAAACGAGTCATGGCGGTTTGGCTCAAATTTATTTTAATTCTTAAAAGTTGAAAGGATTGATTTTTAATGAAATTTAAGATGGTACACGAGAATTATAATGTACAGGATTTACAAAGGTCTCTTGAATTTTATAACAAGGCACTCGGTTTAACGGAGAAACGACGAAAGACGGCCTCTGACGGGTCATTTATAATCGTTTACATAGGGAATGACGAATCAGATTTTGAGCTTGAATTGACGTGGCTTTCCGCCCACCCTGAGAGATACGACATCGGGGAAGAGGAATTTCACCTTGCATTTCATGTTGATGATTTTGACGCAGCACATAAACTGCATGAGGAAATGGGCTGTATATGTTTTGAAAATCACGACATGGGAATTTACTTCATTCAAGACCCTGACGGATATTGGCTTGAGGTAATACCTGCGGACAGATAGATTAGGAAGGAGAAAACAAAAATAGCGGAAGAATCTGGACGAACGAGGTTTCACTATGGATTCTACGCAGCAATGAAAGTAGAATACGACTTAGTGAGGGCTCCCGTAACATATGAACAGGAAAAAGAACTTGGAGAAGACCCGTTGAGACTGGATTTTTTGATAATTAAGAAGGAAGCCAATGTTGAGTTATCAGACCCGATCGGAAAATTTTTCAAGCGAGTGAATCTGTTTGAATATAAATCACCAGAAGACGGATTAACGATTGACGACTTTTATAAGGCTCAAGGTTACGGATTAATTTATAAGGGTTTCGACAGAAAAGTTAATGAACTTCCCATAAACGAAATCACATTAACATTAGTCCGACACTCATATCCAAGAGATTTGATAAAATTGCTTCGGGAAACTGGATTTAAGATAATCGAAACTCATTCGGGAATTTTTGAAGTTGAAGGTAAAATCAGTATTCCTGTGCAGATTGTAGTATCTTCAAAGCTGCCTGACGGAGAATACGACGGATTAAAATTATTATCCAAAGGAGCAACAGCAGAGGGAATAATTGATTATGTTGAAAAAGCAAATTTAAGCGAAAACGAAAATATCAGGGAAAATGTAAAAACAGTAATTGGAGTGTGTTTAAGCGTTAATAAAAAATTAAGTGAAGAGTTAAAGGAGGCTGCTAAAATGAATGATATTTTCAAAGATACATTCGGATATTTGTTTGAAAAAGATTTTTACGAAGCAGAGCAGAAGGGCATTCAAGAAGGAATTGAAAATGCAAATGTGCGAGTTGCAAAAGATATGTTGAAAGAAAATTTGCCGCTTTCATTAATTGAGAAGATCAGCAAACTTTCAGAGGACGTAATACGAAAGCTGGCCGTTACAGTTTAGAACACCGATTTAACCAGCGAACCGTCATTTATAACTGTTCTTAAAGTATTGCCGTCAAAAGTTTTCAGGATATTTCCGTCCTCAAGAATTACGGCGTAATCCGCAAGTTTTGAGGCCTGTTGTAAACTGTGCGAAACCATGATAACCGAAATTTTATCTTTTAAGGACAAAATCATGTCTTCAATTTTCTCTGCTGCTGCCCTGTCAAGTGATGCGGTGGGTTCGTCCAGCAAAATTAAATCAGGTCTCAATGATAACGCCCTTGCAAGGCATAAACGCTGTTGTTGTCCGCCTGATAAACTTGTTGCAGGAGTGTCAAGGCGGTTTTTAACTTCCTCCCATAAACCTGTCTGCTCTAATTTTTCACGCAAAATTTTTTCGGTTTCTGAATTTGATAAATTAAATGCAAGTTTTAACGGCAATGTTATATTTTTTCTTATGCTTAAAGGTAACGGATTTGGCGACTGAAAAACCATTCCAGCTCTTCTTCTAAGTTCCGTTAAATTCAAATCATTATTGTAAATCGAAAATAATTTCCCGTTTAATGATATTTTGATTTCTCCTTCGCCTTTATAGCCTTCAAAACATTCGTTAATTCTGTTGATTGAACGCAGTAACGTTGATTTTCCCGACCCTGAACGCCCTAATATAACGCTTATTTTGTTAGCAGGAAATTCAACGTTAATTCCATGTAATATTTCCCTGTCAGCGAATAACACTCTCAAATTTTTTATAATAACACAAGACATATAAAACTCCTTTAATTTATCTGCCATTTAAGCATAAGACGTTTTTGAAAAATCTTTGCAGCTAAAATTAATATCCATGACAAAAATAATAATAATAATGCCGTTCCAAATCCCTGCATTAGCTCATCTGAACTTGTATATTGTGCCGATGTATAATAAATCTTGAATGGCAAGGCTTCAAATTTCGATCCCAATCCTCTTGGAAGTCCTGCGTTTGCAACTGCTCCCGTCAACATTATAACCGCAGTATCTTCCATTGTACGACCCATTGTTAAAATAATTCCTCCTAAAATTCCCGACCCCGCCGAAGGTATTAATAAATGTCGGACTGTATCGGATTTTGACATTCCTAAAGCCTCCGCCGTAAGTTTCAGTTGTGAAGGCAGTGCTTCGATTGATGATCTTGTAGCTGTAATCAACGTTGGCAAGACTAAAATTGCAAGGCATAACGAAGACAGAAATAAACATGTCGTGGCATCAGGCAAAAAAAATCTCCTAAGAATTATTACAAGTTCAAGCCCGAATAATCCCATAACGATTGAAGGAATACCGGCTAAAATGTCAACGCTTTCACCGATAAAATCCCTTTCACGTTCCGAAGCAAAACAGGCAAGATATACACCGCACGAAATTCCTGGAATTAAGACTATTGTCATTGTTAAAAGTAATAGCGATAAAGTTCCGGCTACGGCAGGCCATATACCGTTCCATACGGGTTTTAATGCGAATATGGCATCAAATGCAGGCGTGTCCCCGAAAAAAAGTTTTAAGTTAATCGCAGAAATTCCACGATACATTAAAAATATTATCAGGCCTCCTACACCGAAAATCACGATTAAAAATGCCGCCCAGCTTAAAAAAGTTAATGCTAATTCACGAAATTTCATAGATTAATTTTTCTCCCGAAACGTCTCGAAATAAAACTTATTACAGCACAGAACGTTAATAGCAATGCTCCCGACAAAAGAAGCGAAAAATGTTCACCGCCTCCAATATCTGACGATAAGACTAATGATATATGAGCCGTCAAAGTTCTCATTGAATCAAGCGGGAATTTTGCAAAACGAATTGCATTGCCTGCTAACATAGTCGGAAGAAGTGCATCGCCAATAGCCCGTCCCAAGCCTAAAATAGCCGCCGAAATCATTGCTTTTGAACTTAACGGAAGTACTACACGGCTTAAATGTTGTATAGGTGTCATTCCCAATGCTGTAGCCGTAATTTTTGTCTCTGATGATAACGAACGCACTGCACTGTTCATTATAAACGTCATCGTAGGAATACCCTGTAATGATAAAATCATGCTTGCAGTAAGCCAGCAAAATCCTGTTCCTCCAAGTGCATCACGAATTAAAGGTACTAATAAAAATACGGCAGCAAAACCATATACCACAGTCGGAATTGCAGTCATAAGGGTTAAAATTCCCATTAAAAGATTCGCTATGAATTTAGGAGCTAAACCGTTCAAAATGCAGCAGCAACCTAACGAAAGAAACCAGCCTGTAAATAATGACGATACAGCCAATAAAACAGAACATTGAATCATCATAAGTATTCCGAAACGTCCTGCATTAGGATTCCAGACATCGCCGAAAAGAGATAATCCGCTGCCTTTAATAAATGCTTCGATACCCGAAATAATTATAAAGGCTATAACTGTTCCAAGTATGGCAGATATTAAAAGTGCGGAAAATCTCAACAAAATTGAAGATTCGTTTTTATGTCTCAATTTTTATTTAGATTTAGGAAGTGGAATATAACCGCTTTTTTCGATTATTTTTGCACCGGGTTCGCTGAAGATATAATCAATGAAAGCCGCAGTTAAGCCTGTAGGTTCGCCTTTAGTGTTCATGAATAAATTACGAACTACCGGATATTCTCCTGAAGCAGCATTTTCCTGTGAAGGAACATGGCCGTCAATGGCAACTCCTGCGATTGAGTTATCAAGATGTCCTATTCCGACATAGCCTATAGCCCTTTTATCTTGAGCTATGGCAGTTTTCATGGCACCGTTGGAGTTTACGACATTAACAGAGGGAGATAATTCGCCTTTTCCGAAAAGTTTATCGGTGAAGGTTTCACGTGTTCCGCTTCCGTCCTCACGTCCATATAAATTAATCGTGCCTGAATTTCCGCCTAAATCCTTCCAATCTGTGATTTTGCCCGAATAAATTTTCACAACCTGATCTTTTGTGAGTGCTTTAACTGGGTTATCAGGGTGAACGGCAAGAGCGACTCCGTCAATGGCAAATGGGAAAGTTTTTAATCCGTATTTTTCGATTTCACTTTCTTTTAGGGGACGGCCGGTATTTCCGATTCCTGCTAAACCTTCGCCGACCTGCTTAACACCGACACCGCTTCCACCGCCTGCAACAGTGATTCTGATTTTAGGATTGAACGTCATAATATCCTGTGCAGCCTGAGTCATAACAGGAATATGGGCAGTTCCTCCGGCAATGTCCAAAGTACCTTCAAGGTCTTTGAAAGCGTCGAGGGGATTTGCGATTCCCGAACCTGCTAACAATGAAACAAACAACAAAGCAAATAAAAACTTTTTCATAAATAAAAAATCTCCTTTACAAAAATAAAATTATGCTGAAAACGAAAATATTATAAATGTTGAGGGAAAATTTTCAAGAGCCGACTTTATTCACATCAAACTTGCAGTCATTTCGTCCGTTCGTCCGTGTTAATTTTTATTTTGTAAAGTTCTCACAAGTTGTAATATAATAATAATTGACTAAAAGCTCCGTAACTTCGTTATAAAATGAAAGGAGGTACATTCTTTGAAATTAAAAAACTTTTAGTCGAGCGGTTTAAGTGGAATATGTTTTATACACATTCCAAAGAAATTTTATCATAAAACTAAAAAATTTTAATACGGAGGATTAATTATGATAAAAAAATTAGAAATTTCAATCGCAGTTTTAGGTTTATTGGCTTTGTCATCAATTTCAAGTTACGTATCTATTATTAAAAATTAAAAATGTTAAGTATTTATGAGAAAATTTTTCCAGTTAAGGGAAACGAAGAATTTATGTTATTTAATGGACTTTACGGGGCATTCGATAAAATTTCGTCCCATGAAGCCGATATTTTTTATTCGGGAAAATTCGATGAACTTGACCCAGAACGCAAAAAATATTTTGTTAAGCGTGGCCACATCACCGAAGATTTAGAACATGAACAGGAAAATTTAAGGCTGATTTCTAAACTTCATAGCTTAACCAGAGGCAAAACAAATATCGGAATTATAATCGCTCCGACATATAACTGTAATTTACGCTGTGAATATTGTTTTGAAAAACACAGATTAAAAAACGGCGAAGAATGGTTAAAGCGTGTAATGAGTCCTGAAATCATCGATGCAATTTTTGAACAGATCAAAAAATATAAAGACAAAGGATATATAATTCAAGATGTTTCTTTATACGGCGGTGAACCTTTGCTGGCTTGCAATAAAGAATTAATCCGTGAATTTTTCAGGCGTTCCGAAGAGTTAAATCTTAAAGTCGGTGCTGTTACAAACGGCTGTGAACTTGATA
>JAFSKE010000130.1 GCA_017449135.1 Synergistaceae bacterium | reverse complement strand
ATTACGTCCTGACTTTGCAAATTTCGGAATTGAAGCAATTAATTTCTATTTCGGCTCTGTTAATATTGTTGACGATGACGAAGGAATTAAAAAGCTCAAGGCCGCAATGAGTGAACGTGCAACAATGAACGTAATGGGTTATAACTATCAACAAAAACGCTCGTTTGACGTTCTCGAATCAGCTGCAAAGAATGAGGGCGGAAGTTCTTTACTTGGTGCAGGTGTCGGACTTGGTGCAGGTATGGGAATGGGAGGAACAATCGGTCAAATGGCCTCACAAATGAATCAATACATAAATCCTCAGCAACAGCAGCCACAGCAAAATAATATTCCTGTTCAACAGCCTCAAACACAAAATCAAAATTCCCCAACCGGGATAAAATGCCCGTCATGCGGAAAAGATTTAATGCCGGGTGCTATGTTCTGTATGTATTGCGGAGCGAGATTAAACTGTGCAAAATGCGGACAGCCTTTAATACCGGGTGCGAAATTCTGTCCGAACTGCGGAAATCAAATTTAATTTTATTTTTATGAAAGGTGAGATTTAATTATGGGAAAATTTTTCAATAAGTTAAGACAGGTTTTTAATATTTTTCTGATTATGTTATTAATCGGATTGGCAGCAGCAGTGTTTGTGTATTTCCTGACAACTCCTGAGCAAAGAGGCACGACATTTTGGATTTCGGTAGGATTTTTGATTTTCGCACTTGTGTTTGAGACTTTGATGTTCTCAGGAATTGCAATGCGTTCAAACGGCGGAAAAGAAATTCCGATGAGCTTTACAAAAGTTATTTTGGCGGGAATTTATTTTGTCTTTGTAATCTGCGTATCTGTCTGGAATGCTTTTGCTAATTTTTCGGTGATTAAGTACATGTTAATTCATATCGGAGGGCTTGTTGTGTTCTTCGTTCCGATGTTGTTAATCAACATGGCTGCGTTGAAGTTGAGCGGTTCAGACAGAAAACAGCAGGAAGAAGGACGGCTAAATCTTTCGACACTTGCAAACAAAATTAATTATATTGTCGATGATTTAAGAGCGTCGGGAATTTCCTCACAGGATTTAATGCAATTAACGAATTTCTCGGAGGCATTGAGATATTCAGATCCTACGCCTGCATCACGAAGGACTGAAAGAGAACTTGAAGAAGCGATTAAGAATCTTGAATCTGTTTCTCTCAATAAAGACATTAACGAAATTTCAAGAGCCTGCACGTTAGCCGAGAGAGCATTGAGAACACGAAACGATGAAGTCATAAATTCGAGGTAAGTTTGATGTGCAAAAAAGTGAAGTTTTTATTATCCGCAGTCGTTTTATTGGCATTTTGTCCGTCTGCTTTTGGATTGACAATAGGGGTTCTTGCTAAAGATGTAACGGAAAAAACTTTTAGTCAGGAGGTTGCTGCAGGCTGGAGATGGTCAGTGCTGGCAAGTGAACACAGCGATGATGATACATTCAAATTTTATGACAACATAAATTCTTTGTTGTTGGCTCTTGATGCCGGCGATATTGATGAAGTTGACCTGCCCAGCGTTGTAGCCGAGTATGTCATTGCGGTTAATCCTAAATACAAAGTTTCATGCGTAATGAGACAAGATCAGAAAATGAATTTTGTTTTCGGATTTTTGAATAATGATGCTCTCCGTGATGATTTTAATAAGGCTATTTTAGAAATGAAACGAGACGGAACGCTTCAGGAATTGCAAGAGAACATTCCTACAGAGTCCGCAAAATTCGACTCATTCCCTGACGCAAAAACAATCAGAGTTGCTATAACAGGCGATATTCCTCCCATTGATTACATTGCGGCAGACGGTGAGGCAGCAGGATTTAATACGGCAGTTCTGTCAGAAATAGGACGCAGACTTAAAATTAACATTCAACTTGTAAATGTCAACACAGCGTCAAGAACTACAGCTCTCGCATCCGGCAGAGTTGATGTAGTGTTCTGGTATATGATACAGAAACACGGGGAAAAATTTAACATTTCTGATAATATCTCTGTGTCTGTTCCGTATTACAGTTTTGATACGTTTCTTCAGATTAGGAAATGATATTTTGAAAAAGCCGATTGGTTTAATGTATAATTAATTAATTCATTTTAATTAATGTGGAGGTATTAAAGTATGAAGAAATTTTTAGTCGCAATATTCATGCTGACGTTATTTGCCGGTGTCTGCTTTGCTGAAGGTACCGGCTTCGTAACAAGACTCGTAAGAGAAGGCACTCTTGCTTATTCAAACATGGCTCCTGAAAAAAACGGTAATCTT
The DNA here is from genome assembly GCA_017449135.1 of Synergistaceae bacterium. GTDB lineage: Bacteria > Synergistota > Synergistia > Synergistales > Aminobacteriaceae > JAFUXM01. Next base: position 6,307 of record JAFSKE010000130.1, on the reverse strand, counting down.
CGATACGATGTTTTCAGCAATAACGTATGGAACTTTTACAAACTCGCCAATTCTAAATATCCTGCAATGTATTTCGATGAAGATTCTGATGTCGTGAGCTTCTTTGATTCTATTTCTGAAATGCTCATGGCTTTGAACTCAGGAAGAATTGAAAGAATAGAATTTCCGAAACCTGTAGGAGAATATTTCCTCAACCAAAATAAAAATTCCGACGAATACGTTGCTTTGTATTATGCTGAAGGAGTAAATGATTATTGTTTGTCGATGGGTTTCACAAAGGGAAACAAATGGTTTGAATCTTTCAACGGTACCATAAAAGCCATGAATGAGGACGGAACAATGTTGCTTCTCAAAGCAAAGTACGCAGGGAAAAACGTAAAACAGGACGAATTGAAGCCGATCAAATTTGAAAATTTCCCCGATGCTGAGACTGTGAAAATTGCAATTACGGGAGACATGCCGCCCATTGATTACATTGATGCAGAAGGAACCGCCGCAGGATTTAACACGGCAATATTAGCGGAAATTTCACGCCGTTTGAAAATCAACATCGAACTTGTAAGCATTACGACAGGTTCGAGAGCTGCTGCGTTATCATCAGGAAGAGTTGACGGAGTATTCTGGTTCTGGTACAACAAATCAGCTACAAAGCATCGTGATATTCCGGAAAATGTTGTGTTGACCGAGCCGTATTACAGTTGGGACGCATTTATGTACTTGGGGAAGAAAATTAAATAATTATGAAGAAATTTTTAGTTGCAATATTCATACTGACATTATTTGCCGGTGCCTGTTTTGCTGAAAACGGGAATGAATTAACAGGTCTGTTGTCCCATGCAAACGTTTCTCATGAAGAATATGATAAATTCATCGATACGGCACAGGCTGATGATGTGTGGGATTATTACGCACTCGATGATCCTAAATATCCCGCAAAATATTTCAAACTAAAAACTGATTTTATTTTTTTCGACACAGTTGCTGAAATGATTATGGCTCTGAACTCTGGAAAAATTGCCAAAATGGAAATGGCTGAACCCGTAGGAAAATATTTCCTCGCCCAAGATAACAACGCTGAAAAATACATTACATACATTTATGCTAACGGGGTGAATTATTATCTTTCAATGGGTTTTAACAAGGGTAATAAATGGTTTGAGCCTTTCAACAATGCTATCAAAGCCATGAATGAAGACGGAACTGTTTTACTTCTTCAGGCAAAGTACACGGGAAAAAACGTAAAGCAGGACGAATTGAAGCCGATAACATTTGAAAAATTCCCCGATGCTGAGACTGTGAAAATTGCAATTACGGGAGATATTCCGCCCATTGATTACATCGCTGCGGACGGAACACCGGCAGGGTTTAACACGGCAATGTTAGCGGAAATTTCACGCCGTTTGAAAATCAACATCGAACTTGTAAATGTTACGGCAGGTGCGAGATCTGCTGCGTTATCATCAGGAAGAGTTGACGGAGTATTTTGGTTTTGGCACGAAAAAGTCAGCGGTTCTTTCCGTGATGTTCCGGAAAATGTTGTGTTGACCGAGCCGTATTACAGTTGGGACGCATTTATGTACTTGGGGAAGAAAATTAAATAATTATGAAGAAATTTTTAGTTGCAATATTCATGCTGACATTATTTGCCGGTGTTTGTTTTGCTGAAAACGATGATGAATTATTAAGAGAAGGTCTGTTGTCTCATGCAAATGTTTCTCCTGAAGAATACGGTAAATACCTCGATAAAGTGTTGATTGATAACATATGGAATTATTATGTACTCTACGCTCCTGAATATCCCGCTAAATATTTCAAACTGAAAGCTGATGTTCATACCTTTTTCGATTCGATTTCCGAAATGCTCATGGCTCTGAACGCAGGAAAAATTGACAGAATTGAAATGCCCGAACCCGTAGGAAAATATTTCCTCGCACAAGATAACAACGCTGAAAAATACATCACATATTATTTCGGCAGTGGAGTGAATTATTATCTGTCAATGGGTTTTAACAAGGGTAATAAATGGTTTGAGCCTTTCAACAATGCTATCAAAGCTGCGAACGAAGACGGAACTGTTTTACTTCTTCAGGCAAAGTACACAAGAAAAAACGTAAATCAGGACGAATTGAAGCCGATAACATTTGAGAAATTTCCCGATGCTGAGACCGTGAAAATTGCAATTACGGGAGACATGCCGCCCATTGATTACATCGCTGCGGACGGAACACCGGCAGGGTTTAACACTGCAATCTTGGCAGAAATTTCACGCCGTCTGAAAATCAACATCGAACTTGTAAGCATTACGACAGGTGCAAGGGCTGCTGCGTTATCATCAGGAAGAGTTGACGGAGTATTCTGGTTCTGGTACGAAAAAGTCAGCGGTTCTCTACGTGATGTTCCGGAAAATGTCGAGTTGACCGAGCCGTATTATGGTTGGGATTCATTTATGTATTTGGGTAAGAAAATTAAATAATTCGGAGGTATTAAGTTATGAAGAAATTTTTAGTCGCAATATTCGTGCTGACATTATTTGCCGGTGCCTGCTTTGCTGAAAACGAGAATGACATAGTAAAAGAAGGCCTGTTGTCTCATGCAAACGTTTCTCTTGAAGAATATGATAAATTCATTGTGAAATTTTTGGCGAATGATATGTGGAATTTTTATATGCTTGATAATCCTAAATATCCCGCAAAATATTTCAAACTGAATGCTGATGAACGTACTTTTTTCGACACCGTTGCTGAAATGATAATGGCTCTGAACGCAGGAAAAATTGACAGAATGGAAATGCCCGAACCCGTAGGAAAATATTTCCTTGCCCAAGATAATAACACTGAAAATTACATCACATATTATTCGCTCAAAGGAGTGAATTATTATCTGTCAATGGGTTTTAGCAAGGGTAATAAATGGTTTGAGCCTTTCAACAGTGCTATCAAAGCTGCAAACGAAGACGGAACTGTTTTACTTCTTCAGGCAAAGTACACGGGAAAAAACGTAAAGCAGGATGAATTGAAACCGATAACATTTGAGAAATTCCCTGATGCTGAGACTGTGAAAATCGCAATTACGGGAGACATGCCGCCCATTGATTACATTGCTGCGGACGGAACACCGGCAGGATTTAACACGGCAATATTGGCAGAAATTGCACGACGCTTAAAAATAAATATCGAACTCGTAAGCATTACGTCAGGTGCGAGAGCTGCTGCGTTATCATCAGGAAGAGTTGACGGTGTATTTTGGTTCTGGTACGAAAAAGTCAGCGGTTCTTTCCGTGATGTTCCGGAAAATGTTGTGTTGACCGAGCCGTATTACGATTGGGATTCATATATGTACATAGGCAAGAAAATTAAATAATATTAAAAGCAATTTGTGAGGTTACAATAAAAGCCGTCTGATTCAAAAATAATCGGGCGGTTTTTATTTTTGATAAAATACATAAATAATAGGAGGGAATAAAAAATGAGAAAAATTTTATCGGCCATGATTTTAATTTTAATTTTTTCGTCAGTGTCTTATGCGGCAGTTTCGGAAGATATTTATGTCAGGAAAGATGTTTTTGATGCTGAAATGAGGAATATTAACACAAAACTTGATAATATTCTTGAAGAATTAAAATCTCAACGACGGGAACTGAATGAAGTTAAGCAGGGACAAATTGAATTAACAAAAACTGTTGCGGTATTGTCGGAACGTGTAGACAGAAATTTTGAAACATTGTCAAGCCGAATGGACGCAATGGAAAAAGCTACGTCAGAAAAATTTGAAGCAATCGAAAAAAGTTTTTCTGCAAAAATAAGCTCGATCGAAAAAAATTTCTTAGAAAAAATAAGCTCGCTTGAAAAAAGTTTCACGGAAAAAATAAGTTCAGTCGAAAAAAGTTTTTCGGAAAAAATAAGCTCAGTCGAAAAAAATTTCTCCGGACGTATTGACGATTTACAACATACTATGGCGGTGCAATACAGAAGTTTAGACGACCGAATAAACGATCTTCGCAACGGACTTTATTTATGGCTTGTAGTTATCGGATTAATTTTAGGTTATGAACCTGCGAAAAAATTTTTTCAACATCTTCAGGAAAGAAAAGCAAAACAGTCTGCTCCTTCAATTACAATCGAAGATGTAAAACGCTTAATTGCTGAGGCTCAATTAAACACAAAATCTTAAACTATGATTTACGTAATTGGTATCGGTTCGGGAGACTTAAACACAATAACTCCTGAAGCAATGGAAATTTTGAAAAATTGTGATGCTCTTGTAGGTTATAAAAAATATGTCGATTTAGTCGAAAAATTTTTACCGCCTAAAATTGTTTACACAAGCGGAATGTCGCAGGAAATTTCAAGATGTGAATTTGCTTTAACGCTTTCAAGGGAATATCATAAAAACGTTGCTTTAATTTCAAGCGGTGATTCCGGAGTTTACGGAATGGCAGGCTTAATGCTTGAAGTGGCAAAAGATACTGACGTTAAAATTAAAATTATTCCCGGAATTACGGCAGCAAATTCGGCAGCGGCGATTTTAGGGGCTCCGTTAATGAATGATTATGTAGTTTTAAGTTTGAGCGATTTAATGACTGATTGGAAAATCATAGAAAAGAGATTAACTGCGGCATGTGAGGGCGATTTCGTAATCTGCATTTACAATCCCGCAAGCACTCAAAGGCCTAAACATTTCAAAAAAGCATGTAAGATCATGTTAAAGTATAAATCTCCCGAAACTCCCTGCGGATACGTTAGAAATATTGGCCGTGAAGGTGAAGAATATGAAATTATGACGCTCAAAAAAATTAAAAACTGTAAAAAGATTGACATGCTTTGCACCGTAATAATCGGAAATTCAAAAAGCTATATTCTTAACGGCAAAATAATTACTTCGAGAGGTTACGAAATGAAATCATCAGGCCGTAATATCTTTCAAGTGAGTTAATTCCCAATCCTGTAAATTATTTTTATTTTTGAAAGTTATCCCGATTAAATCAATTCTCCAAAAACCTTCCCAATTAATTTCAAGTTCTACAAATTCACGTGAATATTTAATCAGAGTATTCAATTTTCTTGAACCTACGGAATCTATTGGCGATTGAATTTTTCCTATAGTTCTGCCCCTAACTTCAACGATAACTAATTCTTGAGGATTTGTTTGAGTGTCGATAGCAATAATGTCGAGTTCGCCGTGATAAATTTTTACGTTTCTCGCAATAATTTTCCAGCCTAACGACAACAAATATTCAGCCGCTAAATCCTCTGAAAAATTTCCGAGTGTTTGTGTTAAATTATTTTCGTGATTCTTCTTTGTCAAGTTTGTATACCCAAGCTAAAACCCTTGCAACGACTTCGTATAATTCAGACGGGATTTCCTCGCCGAGTTCAAGCGAAATTAAAGCTGACACTAACGCTGCATCTTCGACAATCGGAACATCAGCTTCAACGGCACGCTCAATAATTTTTCTCGCAATAAAGCCCTCGCCTTTTGCAACAACTGTGGGAGCGGCCATTTTTTTATTGTCATATTTAACTGCAACAGCCTTTTCACGTTTTTGATTTTCAGACATAATAAGCAAATTTTATCATATTCAAGGTGATAAAATAGCCTGAGTTTTTGTAAGAAAGGAATAAAGTTTGTAATGCCGATTACTGATTTACTTGAAAGAAATTCAAAATTATACGGAAATGAAGTTGCTTTAATTGAAATTAATCCCGAACAGCAGGAACCCGTCCGCTTAACCTGGAAAGAATACGCCTTAATTCAGCCCACCTCTTCAAAACCTTACAGACGTGAAATAACATGGGGAGTTTTTGACGAAAAAGCTAATCGTGTTGCTAATATGCTTTTGTCGAAGGGCGTTAAAAAAGGTCAAAAGGTTGCAATCTTATTAATGAATTGTCTTGAATGGCTGCCGATTTATTTTGGGATTTTGAAAACCGGAGCAATCGCTGTGCCTTTGAATTTCCGTTACTCTTCCGAAGAAATCGAATACTGCGTTAAACTTGCCGATGTTGATATTTTATTTTTCGGGTCTGAATTTATAGGACGTGTCGAAAATACTTCTTTAAGTCAGGGGGATCACTGTTTATTATTATTCGTAGGAAATAACTGCCCTTCATTCGCTGAAAGTTACAACGAAGCCGTCAGCAACTGTCCCTCAACAGCTCCGAAAATTTTAATCGAAGATTCAGATGAGGCAGCAATATATTTTTCGTCAGGCACAACAGGTTTTCCGAAAGCAATTTTACATAATCATACAGCTTTAATGCAGTCAGCAAAAATGGAAGCCATACATCACGAGACAACTCACGAAGAT
>JAFSKE010000129.1 GCA_017449135.1 Synergistaceae bacterium | reverse complement strand
GTGCTTGACCCAGAACTGCAGGAAAAAATAAATCCCGCAGTGGCTAATTTCATTAGAACTGGAAATCCATCAACGGCTTCAACAACTTCAGTAGTTTTAACGGGTTCAACGGCTTCAACAGGCTCAGCAACTTCAACAACTTCAACAGCCACAAGTGACATCTCAACAAGTGCAATCACATGGAATGAATATGACGCGAATAATCGACAGACCTTAATGATAAGCAAAGCTGGAGAAGTAACGATTGAAAATGCACCCCTTGAAAACCAAAGAAAAATAATAATGCCTTTAGTAAAGTGGGGCGTTTCAGGCCGTGAAATGATTCGCGGAAATCTTAATGATGGGATAAGCATTAATGAAAATGCGGCAACATCAAAAGAGAGTGATGATGGGACTAGTGATGGGACAACGACCTTAAAGAGCAGCGGCAGCGGCTGTAATTATGGTTTTTCAATTTTGACTGTGCTTGCTTTTGCCGCATTAAAAAGAACAAAAGCTGCTAATCGCTAATCAAGGCTGCTATTGAAAAAAAAGTAAAAGGTAGTAAAGGTAAATCACGGTAAATAAAATGAACTTACAAAGACGACTTGTAGCATGGAGAACGCTTACATCCTGGAAATCAATTCCTCATGTTATAAAGAACTGGTAATTAAGGTCAAGTGTGCTGGATAAGTGCTGGAGCTGGTGGCTTCTTATTGCCCGAATGTTCCGACGATTAAAGCAATTATAGGGCCCCTATGATGTTGAAACGCCGGATAAAAAAAGAGGCTTTTAGCCTCTTGCTGCGATAACTTCTCGTTTTACACTTAATTTTTGCATTAACGCTTCTTGAAGCAACTGTGAAACGTTAATTTTAGCCTTTTTGGCTGCGGAATTGAGCCAATGCGGAAGAGTAACAGTGCGCGTTTCAGCTCTTTCGTCCATAACTGATCTAAAATAGGGCATATACACATCAATCAGCACAACGGTTTCATAACTTTCGGGTTTTATGTCCTGTATGCGCGAAGGTTCAGGAATGACATCGCCGTCTTTCTCCATTGCATAAAGATGAAGACTTAGAGCTTCACGAGCTTGCTGAATAGCGTCCAGATCATCATCACCCTGAGCTGTACAGCCTGGAATATCAGGAAAAGCAACACCGACCTGATTTGGAATATCATGACCGAAAAGAGCTGGGAAAACGTATTGATCTTTCATAGTTCCTCCTTTAAAATTTTATACCTGATTGTTTTTCAATACTTTTGAGTACCGTCATTGATAAATCCTTCTTTGGATGTTGAACGGTAACTTTTCCAGGTATCTCGTTGTGTTTGAATTGATAATGATCGTACAGTCTCAAGATACCAGCCATTTTGCTTGAGTATTTTCATAATTTCTTGTGACGAGTAGCTTTTTTGAATTTTTATAATCTCCCTTCATAAAGTTATAAATATATTATATGCTTATTTTTTATATTTGTCAAATGTATATTGAATGGCAATTTAAAGATGGGAAGAGGGGAAGAGGGGCGGAAGAAGAGAATGGAGATTATTTGTTTCCCGAAATTTCTCGAAGGCGAGCCGCTCCCTGCGGGGTATTTAGAACCACCAAATCCGTATGTTGACCCACCTACTCGTAAGGTAGATATAGGAGCTTTAGCAAGATATGCTCGTGAGAATGGCAAACGGATTGTTGATTTAACTAAGGAAGAGGTTGCGTTGTTTGAGTCTTAATAATTCGTAAGACCCGCTCATAATTTTATTACTGGAATCGGCGGAGGAGGACAAAAATGGCAATATTACAAGTCGAGATAGAAGATTCTTTAAGGAATGACGTAATTCCTATTTTTAATAATCTTGGGATCGACATATCTACAGCAGTTAAGATTTTTTTGAAGAGAGTGGTAATCTGCAACGGTCTTCCTTTTCGTATGACACTCCCGAAAGAGATATATTCCGCTGAGCGTGGATACAGAGCACTATTGGAAATCGGTGAAGAATCAGAAAAAAAAAGGACTTTCTGAGATGACACTGGAAGAAATTAATGCTGAGATTGAAGCTGTGCGTTCACACGAAGTGCCTTGTAAAGAGACACACTCGCCGTAATTTAGAAAGGACAGGTTTTAACTCCAATACGCCGTAAAATAATTTGAAGGAGGAATTGTAATTATTATGTCGAGCAGTCAGTTTCAGTTAAGGCTGGATGATCAGTTAAAGGAAGAAGCGGCACAGGTTTTCAGTAATTTGGGGTTAGACCTTCCGACAGCAATACGGATATTCTTGAAGCGTTCCGTTCAAGTTCATGGTATTCCGTTCCCAATGCAGTTGAAAGAAGAGGAAAATCCAGGAATTGTAGCGATGAGGGAATTGCAAGCTGAGGCAATCAGGAATGGGACTTCAAACATGACATTGGACGAGATAAACGCTGAAATCGAAGCGGTGAGACGAGAGAGATTAGCACGGGAACTGGCATGAGGTTATTAGCCGTACTGGATACAAATGTTCTGGTTTCGGCTTTATTAAAGAAAAACTCAACTCCAGACTTTATAGTCAAAAATGAGGCTTGACAAATTATCGGCTATTAATTACAATTACGCCATAAATAAGTTAAAGGAGGAATTGTTTTTATTATGTCGAGCAGTCAAGTGCAGTTAGATGTAGATGACCAGTTGTTAGAGGAAGTCAAACGGATTTACTTCAAATTGGGGGTAAGTCTGAAAACAGCGATACAGATATTCTTGGAACGTTCGGTTCGAGCTCAAGGTTTCCCATTTTCAATGCAACTGCCCAAGGAAAGAAATATTGAGACGAACCCAGCTATTTTAGCGATTAGACGAATACAGGCTGAGGCGGCCAGAAATGGAACATCAGAGATGACATTGGACGAAATCAATGCTGAAATCGAAGCAGTGAGGCAGGGACACCGTGAGTAAGAAAATATTTGTTGTGTTGGACACAAATGTTTTGGTTTCAGCATTGCTAAAGCGTGAATCACTCCCAGATATTGTTGTTGATAAAGCTGTCAATGGTGAAATCATACCAGTTCTAAATGAAGAAATTATCAATGAATATGATGAAGTTCTACGCCGCAAAAAATTTCATATTGCTCAAAATGATATTGATGAAACGATTGACGGATTGAAGGAACGAGGAATATTTCTAAATCCTGCTGAGGAAATTACAGATAAAGTACTTCACGATAAAGACGTTGTGTTCTACGCTGTAACAATGGAAGCTCGGAAATATAATAAAACATATCTCGTAACAGGAAATAAAAAGCACTTTCCCGTTAAACCTTATGTTGTAAATCCTCACGAATTTCTCACTATCTTACCGAATATTCAAAGTAAATCTGATACTGATTAAGGTTAATACATAACAAATTCACTTTTTAACAGACAGCTCATCACAACGAGGGCTGTTTTTTATTATTCATAATTCACATTATTATAAGGAAGGGGCTCATCATGGTTCAAGATACAAAGAATTTCAAGGTAACAGAGTTCGCCTGTAAGCACTGCGGAGAGAACAAAATTTATGAATATGGCACAGGCACTGCGAGACAAAATACCAGCAAAACGTTATCATTAAACTTCTTGTGAAGCAAGGACATGTCATAACAGGATTCTTCACAAATAAAGAAGTTGTGTCTCGTTATGAACCTTCCAAGAGATAAAGAAGTGAAGCACACAAGCTGGTTGAGCTCCCCGCAAACATTCTGCAAACATTCCGCAAAAACATTAACTATAATAAAAAATAAACAAGGGATAAACAAGGGAACTTAACTGTGAGTGAAGCACACAGGGTTGTAACTTGGAAAGTTCATAGGGGCCCATAGGGGCTGTGCTCATAAGGGCTCGGAATACTTCAAATACGCCATAAAATAATTTGAATGGGGTGATTTGTAATTATGTCGAGTAGTCAAGTTCAGTTAGATGTAGATGACCAGTTATTGGAGGAAGCCAAACGGATTTACTTCAAATTAGGGGTAAGTCTGAAAACAGCGATACAGATATTCTTGGAACGTTCGGTTCGAGCTCAAGGTTTCCCATTTTCAATGCAACTGCCGAAGGAAAGACATGTTGAAACAAACCCGGCTATTTTAGCGATGAGGGAAATACAAGCTCAAGCAATTATAAACGGGACATCAGAAATGACGTTGGATGAAATCAATGCTGAAATCGAAGCAGTGAGACGAAAACGAGCATTAGAACAAAAACAACAGGATAGTTCAGCTTGATAACGAAAGACACAGAGAAATAATCATGACATGGGACGAATACAAAGAAGAAGTTAAGGAAAAAGACCCAGCCGCAGGATTAATGATAGCAGAAGCTGAAATCGAAGCTCATGTTATCAGTGCAATATACGCACGGCGTAACGAATTAGGAATAAGTCAGCGTGAGTTGGCAGAACAATGCGAAATCCCTCAATCATCAATCGCTCGTATTGAAGGGAACAAAACAATGCCCAGACTTGACACCATAGCTAAAATATATGCACGGCTCGGCTTAACCCTGACACCAATTCCGATTAAGGCTTAAACGCAAAATCAGTTGTAATAGAATTTAATTTTTCAACATAGACAGCTCATAGAAATAGTGCATTGACTGCAAAACTTCTTTGACTTTTCAAAAAAAAAATTAAGGAGGAGTTAAAATGGTATTTGACATAGCCCGATATATACTGGAAAAATTAGGCCCTATGTCAACGATGAAACTGCAAAAGTTATGCTATTATTCTCAGGCTTGGTCTTTGGTTTGGGACGATACGGAGTTATTTTCTGAAGAATTTGAAGCTTGGGCGAATGGTCCTGTCTGTAAAGAATTATACGATGCTACTCGCGGAATGTTCACTGTTACAGCAAAAGATGAACCAGGAGACAGTAATAATCTAAGTGAAAATCAGAAGGATAGTATTAATTTAGTTTTAGATTATTATGCTAAGCATAATGCACAGTGGTTGAGTCAATTAACGCACATGGAGGACCCATGGCTGCAGGCTCGAGTTAATGTTCCCGCAGGAGAAAGTTCGAGCAATATTATCACAAAAGAAAGTATGGCTCTGTATTATGGCGGCCTCTAAAAAGCTCACATTAACTCACATCAAGTGAAGCTTCACTGCGTTGTAAGCGTGGCATAAAAAAAATATAATGGTGCATACAATCAAGAAACAATTGAGGCACTTTTTTTAACAAAGAATTATGTCACGAGTTAGAGACGTTATGAACCTTCCAAGAGACAAAGAAGTGAAGCTCACAAGCTGGTTGAGCTCCCCGCGCTTTATAAGTATAATTAAAAAAACATGATAAAAAATATAAGAAAGAAAATATAAGTAAAATATAATAAACAAGGGAACTTAACTGGGAGTGAAGCACACAGGGTTGTAACTTGGAAAGTTCATAGGGGCCCATAGGGACTTAGCTAATACTTCAAATGGAATACTTTGACTTTTTTGGAATCCCGCCGGAAGAGAGGTTTACACAAGAACCTGACCGGCAAAAATTTAAGGAGGTATTTTTATTATGAAAAAGTTTGTTTTATCGGTTGTGTTGTTCAGCTTGCTCTGCTGTTCGTGGGTCGGCATGGCTGGTGCTGCTTTTGCAGCAACCTCTGTTGCAGACATAATCGCGGAAGCTCAAAAGCTCTCGCTGCCCGAGCTGTTCCAGAAGGCAATAGAAGAGAGCAACGGCAAACGTTTTGATGCAGTCGGCAACTCCAGCAGAGGGAAGAGCGTTCTTCCATTATTCGTTGCAGCTCTGCAGAAAATCGACCCTAACTACACTCTCGACTACGAGGGCGGATGGCAGCAGCCGAAAGAGAATAAGATTTTCGACCAGCTCACAGAGGACATTAATGGAACTAACCACGTAATGTCAATGACATTGATTCAGGACGGGAATCAAATTCAAAGCAAAATGCTTAACACAGGGCTGTTGCTCAATTTTGTCCCGAAAGACTGGCTCGAGGCCGAAGGCCTTGCTAGGGAAAATAATGAGAATCCCTTAGCCCTCCAAACCTTGAACAAAGTCTTCATGTTCAACAATCGCGGCAAAAAAACCTTCAAGAACATGTGGGATTTTGTCAGAGAAGGCGAAGCACCCCTGTTCATGGGAATAAATTCCGAACTCGTAGGGAAGAATTTCCTTTACATGATGACAAATGATAAATATGCCACCATCGCAAAAGAAGCCTATGAGGCTTGGGATGGGAAAAACGCCGAAGATGATGCTTTAATCGAAGATATGAAACAGGATGCAGCAGAGCTGGGATTGAAAGGCTCGAATGTCCACTACGGCCTTGCTTGGGTTTACCTCTGGTGTGAGAAATATAATGCTCAAACGGATGATGGGCCTATTTGCAATACATTAGTCACAAACTCTGCTGTTGACCAGTCCGGCCTGCTTGTCTATTCAAAACTTCGCAGCGTTCAGGAAACTCCAGAGTCCTCTGTGAACAACATCACGGTTGCAGCTTATCAGGACGATTACGTGGGCATAGGTGGCTTCGCTTATAAGCACTACTTAATGCTCACAAAGACAAGTCCGCTTCCTTGGACATCCTGTGCCTTAATAGCCTTTATGAC
>JAFSKE010000015.1 GCA_017449135.1 Synergistaceae bacterium | reverse complement strand
TGCAAAATAATTACGGTTTTGAAGCAACGGACAGAACTACAAACAGTGATACTACGCTATCTATATTAATGATTCCGACAATTCCGATAGGAAGAATAACTGTAGCAATTTTGACGCAATGGTTCAATGAAGTAAACAGGAAGATTAAAGAGTTCTGGGATAAAATTTTTAGGCGCAAGAGTAACAACAATGATAATTACGTTCCAGAATCGACTCCGTTCCCAACGCCTGCTCCTACACCTGAGCCGAATCCTGAACCAGCTTCAAATTTAGAATCTGAACCGGAGCAAGTGCAAGATTCTCAGCCTTCAGAATCGACAGCTCCTGTTGCAACACAGGTAAGCGATAAATGGGGGTGGAATACTGAAAATTTGCCATTTTCTCATAACACTCCTGATATGTCATCAGACGCTTATAATAGGCCTAACTCGGATGTAATTGTTAATACAAGAGAGTTATATAATAAATGGGCTGGTGAAAATCGAGTTAATTGTGTTTACTATGCAAGAGCAAGATACCTTGAAATTAATGGAGGGGATAAATATCCGTTCTCAATTAATCAAATGATTCATGATCCTGAATATATAAAAAATGGAAATTGTGTTGTGCGTTTTGATAATCATAGCGTCTATGTTGAACATTATGATGCAGCTAATAATGTTGTATGGTTTTCAGATTCTAATATGGGAAGTCATGCTGATGGAGCATTACAAAGCATGTCCTTTGAGGAATTTGTCAACTTCAAAGGAGGCTTTCAATTTGTCGAGGGTGTTGCTTAATGAAGAGAAAATTTATGTGAGGAGATGAAAATATGTCTGCAAATGTAATAACATTTGAAGGTCAATATATGGCTGATCAGATGAGAAATATTGACAGGGCAAAAACTCTGACTGAAGAGGCTATGAGTATAATTAAAAGTACCAGTCAACACAGGAATTGGAGATGCAACGAAACAAGAGAAATTGACAACGGCATTGATATTATTTCACAAAGGCTGCAACGCTTAGACATGGGAATAATACGTACAGGAAATGCACTCGGCAGAGGTTTGGTTAGCTTTACGGAACTTGAACAACGTTCTGAAAGCCAGGCAAACACTTTGTCAAGTAATTTGCAAAATAATTACGGTTTTGAGGCAACAGATAGAACTACAAATAGTGATACTACACTGCCTACATTGATGCTACCGACAATTCCGATGGGAAGAATAACCGTAGAAATTTTGACGAATTGGTTTAAGGAAGTAAATAGGAGAATTAAAGAGTTCTGGGATAACTTTTTTAACAGAAATCGCAAAACTGATAATAATGGTTATCAAACTCCGACATCAGATGATAATTCAGGTACTGTAACACCTCCTGTACAAAATCCTGAGCCTGAATCAAATACCTCTCAAGAGAATACACAACAAGATGAGACTTCAGCATACGTTGAAACATCAGCAGGAGAGATTTATCCTGCGAGTTTTGAGCGTGCCATGCCATTAATTTTAGAAAATGAAGGCGGTTATGTTTGGCATCCTAAAGATCCAGGAGGCGAAACAAATATGGGAATTACCAGAGCTACGTTTGATAGAGCACGTCAACAGGGGATCATAGATGACAGTGCTATTCTAAAAGATTTAAGTGTTGAAGATGCAACTAAAATATATTATGAAATGTATTGGAAGCCATCTAATGCTGATAAAATGCCGCCTCCTCTCGATGCAGTGTATTTTGATGCTGTAATAAATTTAGGTAATGGCAGACATTTACAGCGTGCACTTAACAGAATGGGGGCATCTCTTGCAGATGACGGTTATGTTGGACCGCAAACATTAGCAGCACTTGATAATTATCTTAATAATTCAGGCGATGTTTTAGCTTTATGCGATGCTCTTTGTGATGAAAGGCAGGAAACATATGAAATTATTGCGGCTAATAACCCTGATTTGGCAGAATTCTTAGGTGGCTGGACAAGAAGGGTTGATGATGTGCGCCGTTATGCACATAATTATGCTTAAAATAAAAGAGGTTACCAATGTCTGCAAACATCATTGTTTTTGATTCTCAATATACTGCTGAAGTCGTAAAGAATATCGAGAAAGCTAACGGGCTTATCGATGATGCTGTGAATATTTTGAAACATGCACGTTCACACAGACTTTGGCAGTGTCCTGAAGTCAGCGAAATTAATGATAGTATTGAAACTTTATCTTCTAAGTTGAAAAAACTTGATCGAGGATTATCAGCTACTGCAAATGCTCTTAACAGAGGTCAAGAGCGTTTTAGTATGCTTGAAACACGTTCACAGCAACAAGCGGATAAATTATCCGAGAAGTTGCGTGAAAAGTATGGATTTTCAGCTTCCGTACACGGTAAAAATGAGACGACTAATTTACCTGTTACAGAAATTCCTCGAAGAGAAGATAATTTTATAATTAAAGCTCTAAAAGGTACTGCTAAAAATATAATTCAAGGTTTAGGAACTGCGTTTGGTACTGTAATAGGATTTTTATCTAATGGAATTAATAAAGCTGGAGAGGGTTTTTTAACAGACGTAAAAGAGGCTCTAATAGACCCTATGATTAATATATTTAAGGGTGGTTACCAGTTGGGCGAGGCATTTAAGCACCAATCCTTAAGCGAAGCAGGGTCTGCTTTAGCAACTATTGCTACTAATTCTGTTGGATTAATAGCGAGCGTTGCAGGATTAGGCAGCGATTTTAATGCCGTAAAGAATCTGGATAACCTTCCTCAAGGTGCAAAATTGTTAAATTATGCAAATGGTAGAGCTTATGATTTTACTAAAAATTTAGCAGATACAAATTTAGACCCCGATGAACAAATGAAAAACATTGAGATTCCTTTGTCTGAGGGGACAAATCCAGATGTGGTTTTTTCTAAAATGATTACGGATAGTCTCGTACCGTTTGGACTTGATGAAACTTTGATACAGGGTGTCGAAGGAGCTTTTGGCGGAGCAAAAGACGGAGCAAAAGTAGGTTATAATCTTGCTACTATGCTATGTAATTTCTTAGGATTGTGATTAACTGAATGATGAAAAATTTTTATAACATACAAAAAATAATTTTTTCCTGTCGTTCCGAGATTGGCTCAGTACGTAAGCAGAATGAGGATAACTTTTTCTGCAGCGGCAAGATGTTAAATCAGGAAAAAATTTCTCTGCATGGAGCAACTGAAACTCCTTGTATTTTCGCTGTATGCGATGGTATGGGCGGTGAAGCTCATGGAGAACTTGCTTCTTTCACTGTTGTAAATGTTCTGAATGAGCATTCTGAAAGGATAAAATCTGCGGCTCTGTCAAAAAATGAAAATAATCTTGATGAGGCCGTTCAAGATTTTATTTCAGATTCAAACAGTAGACTTTGCGATATTATGCGAAAAAATGCTTTTCGTATGGGAACTACTTTAGCTCTTGCTGTAATTACAGATAATGTTGTTAAGGCTTATAACATCGGAGATTCAAGGATTTATAAATTTCAAGACGGAACATTATCGCAGATTTCTGAGGATCATACAGTTGCAGAGCAGAAAATAAAAATGGGCTTACTAACAAAAGAAGAAGCAAGACACGATAAATCAAAGCATGTTTTAACACGTTGTCTTGGAATTTTTGAAGATGAAATGATTTTAACTCCGAACATAATCACTCCGTTTAATGTGAATAAAGAATGCAGATTGATGATTTGTTCTGATGGATTAACGGATATGTTGACGGATAAGGATATAGAAAATATTTTTAAGGAAAATCAAAATACTTCTCAAACTACAAATATACTTGTTAATAATGCCCTTAAAAATGGCGGAAGAGATAATGTAACTTGTATTTTAATTGATTTTTTAGGAGAATAAGATGACTGACATAAAGCAATACGAACCGTTATGGGGTTCATGGTACGTAGATGAGAAATTGGGCGAAGGCTCATACGGTAAAGTTTACAAAGTTCATAAAGAAGAATTTGGAAGAACTTATGAGGCAGCCGTAAAAATTATTTCAATCCCTCAAAGTGAAGCCGATATTCTTCAAGCAAAGAGTGAAGGTCTGAACGAAGAATCAGCTCGTAGTTACTTTCAGGCATTTGTAACGGATATTATTCAAGAAGTTGACTTGATGAGTGCTTTTCGAGGCAATAGCAACATAGTATCGCTTGAAGATCACAAAGTTATTGAGAAACAGGGCGAAATCGGCTGGGATATTATTATAAGAATGGAGTTACTCGAAACTTTATCAAGCCATATCACAAAAACTCCTTTAACTCAAGAAGAAGTTATAAAGTTAGGTGTACATATTTGCCGTGCGTTGGAACTTTGTGCAAAGCATAATACGATACATCGTGATATTAAGCCTGATAACATTTTTGTATCGCAGTACGGTGATTATAAATTGGGAGATTTTGGTATTGCAAGGCAAATTGAGAGGACAATGTCAGGTTTATCAAAAAAGGGAACATATCAATATATGGCTCCTGAAGTCTTCAAAGGCAATGAATACGGAGCATCCGTTGATACTTATTCATTAGGAATCGTAATGTATCGTTTCTTGAATAAAAATCGTGCGCCTTTTCTTCCAAAATTTCCTAATCCAATAACACCTAAAGATCGTGATGATGCTTTACAACGTAGAATGGGTGGGGAATCTCTGCCTGTAATTCCAAACATAAGCAAAGAACTAAATTTAATCGTGTTAAAAGCCTGTGCTTATGAGAGGTCTGAACGTTTCAAAAATGCTACTGAAATGAAAACAGCCTTAGAATCTTTGCCTGAATTTACAAGTGAAACGTCATTACCAATAGTAGAAAATTCAAGTCAAGAAAATGATTTTACTGATGATACTGTTTATTCAAGAACTGAATTTTACGATGAAAAAACTGATGAAAGAACTCGAATTGTCTTTTCGAGGCGTGAAACAGCTCCGATAGTTGAACAATCTACTGAGGAAAACGAGACCGAAATAAAAGTTTCGGAAAAATTAATCGGGAAATTTGCAATTCTAAGTTCTGTGCTATTTGGAATTTTGGCAGTTTTAACGCTTTTCAGCAATAATAAAAATGATGTTATTGTTTTTCTACCACTTTATATATCGTGTATCAGTCAATGCTTTTTGAAGTTTAAGAATAAAGTCGTGAATATTTTGCTTTTTACTTGTTTGATTGCTTACTTATTGTTCAGTGTTTTGATAAATTTCAAAATTTTTGATTATTTTTTCATGATTATAGCCTTATCTGTGTTATCCGTCGCAGCATCAAGAAAAAAGAAATTTCAAATTGCAGATTTAATTATTAAAGCGATTTGTTCAATAATTTTTTTCGTGTTAATCTTTAATATCAGTCAGGATACACATTATACGTATGTTGCAGGTACAATAGCAATACCGTTTTTAAGTCTTTTAAGTGCTCCGATAGCGTTATTATTGGGAACTTCAGAAAGTGTTGACTTAAATACAAAATTAAAAAAAGTAAATACTGGAATTGCATTGTTAATTGTTTTACAACTTTTGATGCCTTTGATTTTTGTAATTTATTCAACGGGATATACAAAAAGTATACCGTTATTCTATCATGTTTTGAATGCTAACTTTCCCGGAATATCTCTTGAACGTTTTTCATGGTGGAAATACGGACGTTTTGTTGGAATGGTGATTCAGTTTTTTGCCTTTACATCTTTTTTGATGCTAATGTTAGCAATGAATATTCCTAAACATTTTTTGTACGCTCTTCACAAAGAAAATAAACGTGCAATTTTTCTGGCAACATTAGTAATTATTGTTGTTATTGCCATGATGATAGCTTTTATTTTTTGATATGAGTGCTACCTAATAAATAAAAATTCGATTGTGTGAAACCGGATTTTTATTTATTAGTAATTTCATGGTATAGGCATGTAAAGTATAAACTTATTTTGATTTTTTCACTAACGCTTTCTTTTGAAAAAAAGCAACTCCGTAACATAAAACTTTTTCGTAACCGTGAAATCTGTTATCTTCAGCATATTTTTGTTTTTTTATTTGTTCCTGTGCAGTTTGACAATCTTTTTCCATGTCGGACTCTTTCTGAGATTTTTTAGCTTCAATTATCACTGCGGTTCTGCTATCGTAATCAAGTAAGATAATATCTGAATGTCCTAACCCTGTTTCACTGTCCGGTAATATTAATTTCAACGAAAATTAAATTACTCTTTCATTAATATTTTCAAAAACATAATGCGTAGCAACAACAGCCGCTCCAATATATGCAGAATCGCCTAATTTTGCAAGTTCAATATTAACCTGACCTGCGAGACGTGAAATTTTCATTCCTTTAATTTGTCTGCGGAGTGCGTCTAAAACAGGCTTACCGATTGCGGACATTTCGTCGCCGATGATAATACATTTGGGATTATAATTATAAATCAGATTAATAACACCTGTTCCCATGTAATTCATGACGGAATTAAAAATTTCAAACGCATCTTTATTTCCTTCTTTTAACATCGAGAGAACATCGGAAAATTCTAACTGCTCGAAACCTGTTTTTTTTCTGATTTCCCGTGTAAGTGCAATGGTCGAAGCGTAAATATCCAAGCAGCCCCTTCGCCCGCATTCACAGACAGCACCGTTAATATCGACGCAGGTATGTCCGATTTCGCCTGCAACACCGAGAGACCCCGTGTAAAGTTCGCCATTATTTATAATTCCCGCACCGATTCCCTGACCTGCTGAAACGTAAACCATAGTATCATACATATCATGGTCTGATGACAAAATACTTTCAGCAAGAATGCCTGCATTAGCATCATGTTCAATAATTACGGGAATGTCAATCTGTAACTGCATAACGTCTCTGATTTTAATATTTTTCCAGCCCGGAAAAGCAGAGATTAAAGCTATTTCCCCAGAATCTTTATAATATGGACCCGGCACAGAAACTCCGACAGCTAAAAATTTTAATTTATCATTTTGATTTATGATTAAGTTTATATAATTGCAGACTTCTTCTAAAATTATTTCGGGGGAAAGATTTTTAATTTCGACGTGAACATATTTTTTAGTTTCCTTACAGTCAAGAGTAAAAATTCCAATCGTGTAATATCTTCGTGTCAATCTGAAACCAATTACCCTGTATTTTTTGTCAGAAAAACATATTCCGATAGTTCGCCGTCCTTTGTTGCCTGAAAATGAACCCGTTTCCTCAACTAATCCCATGTCGATAAAATCATTTATGATATGTCCTACGGTAGCCTGTTTCAGACCTGTAATTTTTGCTAATTCGACTCTGGAACAGTGTTGAAGATGCTGTAGAGATTTTAAGATTAAAGTACGATTGTATATTTGGATATTTTCCTGATTAGTGCCTAAATTTTTCATATTTGATATTAGAATTTCTAAGGGGAGACAGATTTTTTTCCTCCCCCGATTACATATAATTTATTTTATGATTAAATCACGACCGCCTTTTTCGCTGTTAATAGCAACGGCAGCAATTAAAACAATTCCAAAGACAACATTATTCCAAAGCGGATCAACTCCGGCCATATTCATTCCTGAAGCGATGGAAATAACAGTGATTACTCCGATTAAAGTTCTCAAAGCACTTCCTCGACCTCCCGAAAAAAGAGTTCCACCGAGAGCAACCGAAGAAATAGCCATCATGAATTTGTCATCGCCTATAGCAGGGACACTGGATTTTAATTTATAGGCATACATCAAACCTCCGATTGCTGCACCCACTGCACATAAAACAAATGCCATTGTCTTTACTCTGACTGTATCAACTCCTGCTAATCTTGCGGCCTTTTCATTAGCTCCGATTGCAAAAATTGATTTTCCGAGTGCTGTATTACGTTCAATTATGACGCAGATTATGACTATTGCAAGAGAAATCCAGAACATCAAAGGCAGACCGAAAACTATTTCCGACATCCAATTCACTAAATAACGCTGTTTCAATCCGATATTTTTTGAGCCTCCCCCCGACAAAACTATTGCAACTGCCCTGTAAATGCTTTGAGCACATAAAGTTACAATAAATGACGGAAGTTTTATTTTTGAAACCAAGACGCCGTTAAAAATTCCGATAATAATTCCGAATGCCAGCATTAAAAGAATTATCCATTGCCCTGCGTCAGAAACATATAATCCCGTAATTACACACGCAGCCGAAGCAACAGCCCCGATTGATAAATCAATACAACCGCTGTAAAGGACAAAACCAATTCCACATGCCATTGGAAGCAAAGGAGCCATTTCTCTTGTTATATTCTGGATAGAGTAAAGAGATAAAAAACTTGGATTTATGATGTAAAATGCTCCGACAACAATTACTGCACTGAAAATATAAATATTCTGCGTCAAAAAATTCCGCCATGAAAAACTGCCTGTATCGGTTTTCTGCATAATTTTTTCTCCTTCCTCGTCCTATAACATCAGCCTTACAACATCAACCTGATCAGGTTTATTGTCAGCAGGACAGTCAAATTCACCGCAAACCAAACCGTCTTTCATGACTATAACACGGCTTGAAACTCCTAAACATTCGTCGAGAGTATCACCCATAAGCAGAACAGAAAATCCCTTTTCGGTAATATCACGAATCAAAGAGTAAATATCGCCTTTAGCTCCAATATCAACGCCTCTTGTAGGGTGATCGAGAATTAAAATCGGGCATTCACTGTCAAGGACTCTTGCGAAAATAACTTTCTGTGCATTTCCTCCCGAAAGATTGGAAATTCGTTGAGAAACTCCGACACATTTTATTGAAAGCTCATCGACCCATTTTTTAGCGTTTAAGTTTTGTCGGATATTTGAAATAAATCCGTATGCTGCATTTCTGCCGTAATTCGATACAGAGATATTCTCAGATATTGATAATATTCCGATAATGCCTTCATCTCTTCTGTCTCTTGGAACAGATAAAATTCCTGCTTTTCGGGCATCACTCGGAGAAGAGAAAGTTACGGGCTTTCCATCGATTTTAATTATACCGCTTGTACTTGCCATATCTCCGCTGATAACTGCACAGACATCTTCTTTTCCTGAACCTTCAACACCGCAGAGACCTAAAACTTCGCCTTTATACAACTTAAATGAAACGTCTTTGAAAGAACCAAACATGCTGAGATTTTCAACTTCAAGAACAGCATCTTTAGTTGGTACAGTCTGACGGCCTGAAACATAATATTCTCCGTTAGTTTCACGTCCGACCATTTTTTCATATAATAAATATTCGTCTGCTCCTTCGGTTTTTACTTCAGCAGTCTGACGACCGTCTTTGAAAACATAAATTCTGTCAGTTATTTCAAGAACTTCCTGTAGACGATGTGAAATGAAAATTACAGAATTTCCCCGTTCTTTCATTTGTCGGACTTTCTCGAATAACACTGCCATTTCAGAATCAGATAAAACTGTCGTTGGCTCATCTAAAAGGATTAAAGCCCTGTCGTTGGCAGTTTCCGAAACAATATCGAGAACTTTTGTGATCTCAACCATTTGACGCATTGCAAAAGTAATATCACGGATTTTAGCTTTCGGTGAAATATCTTTCAATCCCATAGTGTCAAGTGCTTCTCTTGCCTTAGCATTCATTTTGCTCCAATTAACGAGCCCTGCAGTCGAAAAATCTTTTTCACGTCCAAGATAAATATTTTGTGCGACTGTAAGATTGCTTATCAGGGACTGTTCCTGAAATACCATGCCAACGCCCTGACGATTAGCGTCAATCATTGAGTACGGCTTAAAAGGTTTTCCGTTCATTTCCATAGTTCCCGTTGTAGGAGTTTCAACACCTGCGATAATTTTCAAAAGCGTTGATTTCCCTGCTCCGTTCTCACCGATAAGACCTATGACTTCACCGCGCCTGATTTCGATATTAATTCCCTGAAGAACTGTATTAACTCCGTAAACTTTGCCGATATTATCAGTCGTGAATAAAATTTCATTGTCCATGATTTATTCTCCTTATTTAGCAATAGTCTTGCGGTCTCTTGTGAGAGTAAGAGCAACAGCTATAATGATTATAATTCCAAGTATAGCCTTCTTATAATCTGCCGGAACCTGAATAATAGTTAAAAAGTTCAAAAGTTCCATGTAGATTAAAGTTCCGACCATAGTCTGAAGCATTCCGCCCTTTCCGCCTGCAAGCGATGTTCCTCCGACTACAAGAGCTGTTATACAAGGGAACATCTGATCTGTACCGAGTGAGACCTGACCGAGTTTTAATCTTATAAGTGCGAGGACTCCTGCGAGACTTGCTGCAAAACTTGAAAGGACAAAAACCTGAATCGTTACTTTAGTTACATTAATTCCTGATGCTCTGGCTGCTGCTTCATTGTCTCCGATTGCATAAACAGCACGTCCGAAAGCTGTATAATTAAGAACTACACAGCATATGGCGAAAAATGCTATTGCGATCCATGTTATTAACGGAATATTCAAGAATGAAGCCTGTGAAGCGTCGATTATCCATTGAGCTTTTGCAGTGGCAGGCTGACTGTGATAAAGCAGAACAGCAATTCCCGCCGCAATAGTTCCTGTTGCATAAGTTATAATGAATGTAGCAATTCTTAATTTTACATGTAAGATACCTGTTATGAGTCCGAAAATCAAGCCTGCAATAATCGGAATAATTACGCCTAAAACGCCCCAGTCATTAGCATTTCGTGAATTTAAGACTAAAAGAGCAATACTTGAGCCGACTAAACCCATAACGCCTTCGACTGATAAATCAATTCTTCCGATTAATAATACAAAAGTTAAACCTGTTGCAAGAGTAAGAGGAACTGCCATTTGACCGAGAATATTCGATAAATTTCTCATTGAGAAAAAATGACTGTCATAAAGTGAAAACCCTATAGTCATTACGGCAAGCAGTATCATGGGAGCATATACACGCATAAGACTGCTTCTGGCTTCTCTTTCGACTTTACAGACAAATTCTTCAGCAACAGTCATGTCATTTTTAGCTGTCCGCATAAGTTGTTAAATCCCTTTCATAAAAAAAGCGGCTTATCTTTAGTCCATAAAATTATAAAACTGAAAATAAACCGCTGTTAATATACAAAATTTACTTATTTCTTTTCAGCATCTGCAAATGTTGCATAGTCTGACACTACACAATATGAAAGATTATCATAATCGTATTTCGGCATTCCTTCGATGAACATTGCTTTGTATTCTTTGACGTTATCGGCAGTGATAAGTTCGGCTTTTGTCTTGATAACAGGTTTGTCGAACGTTGCACCCTTTGCTGCCTGATAAGCATATGAAGCACCGTAGCCCATAAGCAAATAACCGTTATTTGCAATCGTGCATGTCATGTCGCCTGCTTCAATAGCCTCATAAGCTGCTGCAATTCCGTCGCAACCGCATACAAGAATTTTTCCGTTTTTCTTGTCGAGTTTCAAAGCCTCAATAGCTCCGAGTGCCATTGTGTCGTTAGCTGACCAAATTGCGTCGATGTCATTATGAGCCGAAAGCCATGTCTGTGTGAATGTCATAGCCTGATCCTGAGACCATGAAGCGACCTGCATATCAACAAGAGTAATTCCGGGATATTCAGATAATGCCTTCAAGAAACCAGCGTAACGATTTGCAGCCGAATCTTCGCCCTGAGTTCCGTAAAGAGCACAGACTTTGCCTTTTCCGCCCATTTTCTCGAATAAAGTTTTTGCAGTGTTGTATCCTGCTAAAATATCATCGGGTGAAAGGTGTACAACAAAACTTTTCCATTCGGAAGGTTCGAGATCGTCAGCATGATGCCAGAGAATTGTTACTTTGCAGCCGGCCTCTTCACAGACTTCAACAACGTTAGCCGTGTTAGCTTTGGAAGCAGGATCGGTTACGAAAATTGCGTGATCTCCGTACTGTGCAATGAAATCACGGATTGCCTGAATTTCCTTGTTGTCGTCGCCATCAGTCGCTAAAACCTGATATTCAACGTCATCTTTTGAGTTTGCGAACAGGATTCCGCCGTTAGCTTCCTGAGCCCAGAACTCATTATCCAGTGAATGAACGAGGATACCCAAATGCCATTTTTTGTCGGCATCAGCTGCGAAAGAACACGAGGACAGCACCATAACTAAAACCATTACAACCGCAAGAATCTTTTTCATAAAAAAGATACCTCCTATAAAAATAAAAATATAAAATTAAAGAGCATTTCTGCTTCTTTTACACCGAAATACGTTTGAAAATGTCTTTATTCTGTTGATAAATATCCCTAAAGACAGGGTATGCTTTTTTATATACAGAAACATTTTCAGATTTTGGGTGAAAAACTTTTGAAGGTTCTTTCACACATTCTGAACACGCAGATTCAAAATCACTGAAATAACCTGCCCCTACAGCCGCCGTTATTGCAGCTCCTAAACAAGCCTGTTCGATCGATGAACTTCTGTAAACATCACGCTCAAAAATATCAGCTTGAATTTGCAGCCATTCATCACTGCGGGCACCTCCTCCAGCAGCAATAATACGATCGCATTTAGCACCGATTTCAAGTAAAACGTTAAGACAATCATTTAATGCAAAGGCAACTCCCTCCATTACGGCACGCTCAAGTTCAGAACGTCCGTGAGCAAGAGTTAAACCGAAAAACACCCCACGAGCTTTTGAATCCATATGCGGAGAACGTTCACCGGCTAAGTAAGGCAAAAAGAAAAGACCGCTACAGCCAGCGGGAGTTTTTGAGATATTTTTATTTACAGTTTCGTAATCAGTTTCGTTCAAAATCTGCTTTACTACCCATTTTAAGGCAACACCGCCATTAAGACAGCCTGCCATTAAATGCCAGCGTTCAGGGACAACATGAGCAAATGTATTCATTCGCATTTTTGAATCAAATAACGGATTTTTTGAAGTTGTCGAAATCTGTCCTGCCGTACCTATATTTGAAGCAAAAATTCCCTCGCTTACAATTCCGTTGCCTATTGCCTGCATAAATGAATCTCCGCCACCGTTGATTACGAGAGTGCTTTCGGATAATCCTGTTTCCTTTGCAGCTTCAGGAGTAATATTTCCAACAACATAAGTAGAAGGAAAACATTTCGGGAAAACTGCTTTGTCAAGTCCTAATTTTTTCATGACAGGAGACGCCCAACACAATTTTATGTTATCAAATGCGAGACTTCCGGCAGCATCTGAATAATCAGTCGTAATTTTTCCGCAAAGACGATATTTTATATAATCTTTAGGAAGTGTTACATATTTAACATTATGATAAATTTCGGGATTTTTAATTTTGAGCCAGTAAAGCGTTCCTATCATAAAGCCTGCTGAAATTCGATTTTGAGTGTTGCTTAAAATTTCTTTTTCTCCGACAATCTTGTAAATTTCGTCGATAACTTCCTCTGAACGTTGATCCATCCAGATTGCAGCATTCATTACGGGATTGAATTTTTCGTCGAGAGCTACAAGACCGTGCATTTGACCTGAAAAACTTAGAGCAAGTATTTCTTTCGGATTAATTTTTGATTTTGATAAAACACTGCGAACTGCTGAAACAGTTTTCTCGTACCAGATTTTTGGATTCTGTTCAGCATATCCAGTATGAGGAATAATAACGTCGTAATTTTCTCCCTCTGAATAAAATAAATTATTCTCAAAATCAGCTATAAAAGCCCGTACACTTGAAGTACCGAGATCGATACTCATAAAGTATTTGCTCATAATTTCCTCCAATATTTATTTTTTTATAAGTTTTTCAGGATAACATAATTATAAACACAAAATGATTATTGTCAATATATTAATAAATTGAATTTAATTATTCCGCCTCTTTCAGAATTTCAATTCCTGCACTTGCTCCGATTCTGTCTGCTCCGGCGTTGATCATTGAAATTGCTTCATGATAATTATGTATTCCTCCGGCTGCTTTAACTTTCATTGTGTCGGGAATATTTTTGCGCATGAGTTCGACATCGTGAACAGTCGCTCCTCCGGTTCCAAAACCTGTTGAAGTTTTGACAAAATCTGCCCCAGCTCGTGATGCTGCATGACAAGCCAAAATTTTTTCCTCGTCAGTCAGGTAACAAGTTTCTATTATTACCTTCACTAATACACCTTTAGCAGCTTCAACAACTTTGCGAATGTCAGACTCAACGAGTTCAATATTTCTGTCTTTCAATGCTCCGATGTTTATAACCATGTCGCATTCATCAGCACCGTTAGCAATAGCATTTTGAGTTTCAAAAGCCTTGACTTCCGAAGTGTTCGCACCTAAAGGGAAGCCGATTACCGTACAAACTTTTACTCCCGAGCCTTTAAGAAGTTTTGCAGCATAAGCTACATGAGCAGGATTTACACAGACGGAGGCAAAATGATTTTCGAGAGCTTCATGACAAAGCGTTTCAATTTGTTTTGTTGTTGCAGATGCTTTTAACTGTGTGTGATCGATTTTTGATGCAATATCTTGTTTTGTCATTATAAATTATCCTTTCTGTTTTGTAATTTTTAATATTTTACATTATTATAATGACAAAGCAAAATTCGAGAGCTTCCAGTTAATTCGAGAAACCCCCGTTTATAGAAGCGGGGGCTTCCTAATTCATCGAGGTCAGCGTTGTAACATTTTCGTTCATGTTCCCGTCTTACGTCCTCTCCAAAGGCGTTTGGGCAAAAAATTTCCTGCGTCCCACAGGTATTTTTATTTATTTTTGACAATAAAATCATATTTCGGGCTGCATAAATTAATTTCTGCCCAATTTATTTTTAAGTTGAGGGCCTAAAATCTGAATGGCAATAACGAGAATTAAAATTATTCCCTTGATAGCATCATTGATAAGAGAATCCATTTTCAGTGCAACAATAATTTTATCTATTACTGTGTATGACATTGCGCCGAAAAGAACGCCGAGATTTTTGCCTTTTCCTCCACTCATACTTATACCGCCGAGAACTGCAGAGGCTATTGCATACATTTCGTAGCTTTTTCCAGTAGTTGCAGGATCTGAGGAAGCGTTCATTGCTATCCACATAAAAGACGAAATGCCTACAAGAAATCCACATATCACAAAAATTTTTACAGTCGTTAATTCCGTGTTTATTCCTGCCATGCCGGCACCTTTACGATTGCTCCCTATTGCGTAAATTTTTTTGCCAAATTTCGTACTTGTCGTTATATATGTGAAAAGTATGACGATTAAAATTAAAACAATGCCTACAATGGGAACTACGCTAATCTTTCCATTTCCGAAATTATAAAGGCTTCTGTAAGATTCTAATTTTGAATTTATCCTGTAAACTGAACTGCCTCCTCCTAAAATTGTTTTAGGAAAGACTTGGCAAAAATACTGGGCAAACGAACGATAAATTAACATTGTTGCAAGCGTTACGATAAATGCGGGCATTTTTACATAACCTACAAAGAAACCGTTAATCAATCCGCACAAAGCTCCGAAAAGAAGCGCAAATATTAAAGTTAAAATTATGCTTCCGGTTAAATTATAAATGCAGACTGAAAAGCCGCTTACCATTGCAAGCATTGAACCGACTGATAAATCAATTTCACCGACGAGACATACAAGCCCCATCCCAATTCCCATAATGCCTATGACTGCGGAATGACGAAAAATATTCATAACTCCGTTTGTTGTCAGGCCGTTTGATACGAATGCAAATATCGCAAAAATCGCAAGAAACACAAATACATAACTATATTCGCCGATTGATTTTGTAAATGAATTTCTACTGCTCATGTTTTTATTCCTCCTTTAGACATTAGCTGCGTTTGTTGAGTACATCATTACTGTATGTTCGTTAATATCTTTGTGATCCAGAATTTTAACTATTTTTCCGTCATAGAAAATAACACAGTAATCAGCAATTTTTTGAATTTCCGGGATTTCGAGAGTATTTACAAGAATTGTTTTTCCCGACTTTGCAAGCTCAAGAATTAATTTATAAATCTCCGCTTTAGCTCCTACATCTATTCCCTGTGTAGGATTATCAAAAAGCAAAATATCAGCGTTAGTATTTAGCCACCGTGCTATAAAAACTTTCTGTTGATTTCCTCCCGAAAGCGAAAGAATAGAATCCGAGCTGTCCTGTGCTTTAATATTTAACATTTTGCGGTATTTCTCAAATTTTTCTTTCTCTTGTTTTTTGTGAATGTGAAAATTTTTTGCTGAAAGTGTATGCTCTGAGATGTACATATTTTCAAGCAATGACATATCAGGGATTACGGAATTTTCTTTCCTATTTGCTGCAAGCATTGCAATTCCTGATTTCATTGCCGAATGAATTGAATGATTCGGAACTTTTTTACCGTTTGCTTCAATGCTTCCGCAGATTGCCGAAGTTACACCGAAAATACATTGCATTAATTCGCTGCTTCCTGCTCCCTGTAAACCTGTAAGACCGATAATTTGCCCCCTTTTAATATCGAGACTTATATTTTCAAAGCCCACACCGCTGAGGTTATTTAATTTCAGAACTGTATTTCCTGTTTTGCGTGCCTGATACAAATCTTCTGATGAAAATTTCGCTCCGACCATCATTTCTGTAACTTTTTGAGCGTCAACGTCAGCAATTTTTCCAGTACCTATAAATTCGCCGTTTCTAAAAACTGTGTAAGTGTCGCAGAGTTCAAAGATTTCGGGCATTTTGTGAGAAATAAATATAAACGCTGTCCCGTCTTTCTTGAGATTATTTATAATTTGGAACAGATGCGCTATTTCATCATTATTCAGCGAAGTTGTAGGCTCATCGAGAATTAATAATTTTGCGTTGAAGAATAAAGCCTTAGAAATTTCAAGCAACTGTTTTTCACTGGTTTTCAAGTTCTCAACTTTTTCAAGAGGATCAATATCGACATCAAGCTGTCTGAATAAATCCCTGCATTTCTCAACCATTGCTTTTTTCTTTACCCGTCCGAATTTTGAAACAAGCTCTTTGTTGAGATAAATATTTTCCCAAACCGTCATATCATTGAATAAATTTAATTCTTGATGAACAAAAGCGATCCCGGCTTCTTCGGATTTATGAATCGTTATATTTTCCATTGCCTGGCCATCAAAAATAATTGTACCTGCATCTTTTTGATATACTCCGGTCATTACGTTCATTAATGTGGATTTTCCCGCACCGTTTTCGCCTAAGAGAGCATGAACAGACCCTTTATCGACTGAAAGCTGAACTCTTTTAAGAACAGGAACGCCGTTAAAAGATTTATCAATATCACGCATTTCAAGCAGGCTCATAATTTTCACCCCTTTATAAATTAAAAAAGCCGCCAGCCCTGAAACATATTTACTTTTCAAAGACAGACGGCATTAGTTTAATCACTATGAAACATTTTAGAATGACGGATAATTTTTAACGTTCTCCGCCGTAACATTTTCACACGCAATTACATGATCTTGATTTACGGTTTTACCGTTCAAGTAATCAATCATATCTTGAATAGCAGTTTGAATCATTGCAGGGCTGTATGTTACTGAGCAGAGGCCTCCGCACTGTTTCGCTAAATCTTGGTAGCTTTCACCACGAATAACAGCGTAATATTCTTCAAGTCCGCCGCAGCCCGTAATAACGGGTTTGTTTCCTAAAAATGCAGCTTTTGTTGAATCGTCAATTCCGCCACCGTTAAGAGCCTCTAACATTCCCATTGCAAGTTCGTCATCTTCGGCGTAGAACCATTTAATTTTTGCGTTTGAGGAATCGCCCATTAAAGATTCAAACGAAGTTTTTGTGTCTGATCTGCTCCAGTTCATTGCGCCTGAATAGGTTATATTCTTGATGTCGTTTGTACTCCATTTGAGATTATCGGCGATTTTTTTGCCTTCAAATTCTGCCTCGCCCGTTATGTAATCAACAAAGCCTTTATCCCTCAAGGTCGTAACCGATGAAGTATCGCCCTCGTAAACATAAACAGCATCGCCGGGTTTCATTCCGAGTGAGACAAAATAAGCTGCCGCAGCAACTCCTATACCTTCGTTATCGCCTTTGACGTTTGAAACTGCTGTATCCGCAACTGCGTCAATAATTCTGTCAAATGCAACGTAAGGAACTTTTGCGTCAACAATTTGCTGAATTGCCGATTGAACAGTATCATCAAGAGGCTGAATTACGATTGCGAGGTTATCAGTTTTTCCTGCGAGCAGGTCTTCAATTTTCATAATCTGGTCTGAAGCACTCGAAGCCGTGATGAGTTCAGCAGTATAATCGCCGGCCTTGTTGACTTCTTCAATTTTCTGTTTTGCGAAAGTTGCGACCGAACCTGTCCAGCCGTGATCCTCAGTGCTTGTCAAAACGACAATATGCTTACCTGCTGCACTGACTACAGCTCCTGAACAAAGAACCATGACGAAAACCATTAAACCGAGAATAAATTTTTTCATTTGAATACCCTCCAAATTAAAATATAAAATAAAAGCACGAAAAATTTTTTTGTTTCATGCTTAAATCACAAACTGCTCCATGTATTTTTTGCTTAGTTTGAGGCTGTCAAGAACTTTTTCCTGCGAACCTTCAAACGATTTATCTTCAATTTCAATACACGTGTAACCGTCATAGCCAATATCCGTTAATGCGCTGACATATTTTCCCCAGTCAACATCGCCGAGTCCGGGAAGTTTTGGGGACATGAAATCAAGAGGATAGGCCATAATTCCGCATTGATCAAGACGATCACGGAATACTTTTATATCTTTGTAGTGAACGTGAAAAATTTTGTCCTTAAATTCATAAATTGGCTTAATGTAGTCAATCATCTGCCAAACAAAGTGGGACGGATCATAATTAATTCCAAGATTTTTGCTGTTTAGAAGTGCGAAAACTTTTCGCCATATTACAGGAGTTGTCATTAAATTTTGACCGCCCGGCCATTGATCTTTTCCGAATAACATCGGGCAGTTCTCAATAGCTATTTTGACATTAAGACTCTCGGTAAGCTCAATAATTGACGGCCAGACCTCACCAACAATAACGAGATTTTCATCAACGTTTTTATACTGATTACGGCCTATGAAAGTCGTAACCATATTAACGCCTAATTTATGACTTGCACGAATTACGTTTTTCAGGTGGGAAATATTTGCTTCTCTTTTATCTAAGTCGGGGTCTAAAGTGTTGGGATAAAACGCAAGCGAAGAAATTTCAACGTTTTTTCCCTTTGCGTATTTGAGAAGATATTGTGCATATTCGTCATCATCAAGAACTTTTTTAACGTCAATGTGTGAAACGCCGGCGTATCTTCTTTCGGCTTCACCTTTTGGCCAGCACGCTGCTTCAACGCACTGAAAGCCAAGTTCAGAGGCAATATCCATCATTTCTTCGTAATTGCTCTGATCTAAAATTGCACTTACAAATCCGAGTTTCATTTTTTCACCTTCCTATTGATTGACTTTTACTGAGCAGCCCTTTTTACTGCTTTCAATGCTTCCAAAAACTGCTCTCATTGCGTTTAAGACGCTTTCACCGGAAATTGCGGAATCATCATCGCCGTTTATATATTTAACGAAAGCATCAATTACACCGCTTGAAGTCTGATTGTCATTTGTTTGAATCTGGTCAAGTTTGTAATCAATTTCTCCGCCGTCTCTCAAGATAACTTTCAAAGGAATGCCTGGAACGTCATAAATTCTCATAATGCCCTTTGAACCATAAATCACTGTTGAATTATCTTCAGCTCCATAGTAAGTCCAGCTTGCTGTCATTGTGCCTATAACGCCGTTTTCCATTGTGTAAATGCAGATTGCATTATCATCAACGCTGATTAAATTTCCGTCGCTGCCTTTTTTGTCGAGAGTTGTAATTTTTGCGGAAACTTCAACGACTTTTGAATCAAGAATGTACTGGATTAAATCTGTTTTGTGAACGCCTAAATCTCCCATTGCACCCATTGAGGAACTTTTTTTATCAAAGAACCACGTAGAATTTCCGGGATTAATGCTCCAAGTTTCAGGGCCTCCGTGACCAAATGTTGTTTTGAAAGTGATAATTTTTCCGATTAGACCTTCTGAAATTAATTTTTTTGCCTGCTGATGAGTTTTTACAAGTCGCTGATTTTGATCAATCATTAATTTTTTGCCTGCTGTTTTTGCTTCCGAGACCATTGCTTCACATTCTTCAATATTTATTGCCATAGGTTTTTCACAGAGGACATGTTTGCCAGATTTCAGAGCATATACGGCGTTTTTAGCGTGTGCAATATTAGCAGAACATATACTAACAGCATCAATGGTTTTATCACAGAATAGTTCTTCAGGAGTTGCGTATGCTTTTCCGCCGAATTTTTCTGCAAGTTCTTTTGCTCTTTCAAGTTTGAAATCGAAGTATCCCGCAATTTCTGTTTCAGGGTTTGCAAGGTATTCGGGAATGTGTCTTACCTGCGCAATTTTTCCGCACCCTATGATTCCAATTTTTAACATTTTAACTCCTTTCCATAAAACTTGAATAAATTTATAATACAATTATGATTGTAATATAATATATACTTATTAAGCAATGTTGTCAATAATTTTTTCATGAAATTACCTCCTTTTATACGCATTATATAATGATTGTCAGGAGAATATTTTACTCTTTAGTATTTCGAGATTACGTTGAGCTGGTATAAATCCTTGTTTTGCTGCGAGTGTAAACCATTTTTTTGCTTGTGTTATGTTTTGTTCGACTCCTTTGCCATATACGTACATTTCACCTAAATTATACTGAGCTAATGCGTATCCGCGCTCTGCTGCTTTGTGATACCATTTCACTGCTTCTTGAAAGTTTTGTTCGACCCCTCGCCCCTTTGAGTACATAAGTCCTATATTCGTTTCGGCTGCGGCTTCTCCATGCTCTGCGGCTTTTTTATACCATTTTAAGGCTTCAGCGTAATTTTGTGGGACGACTTTTCCATCGCTGTATATTAATCCTAAATAAAAATAGGATTCTGTAGAACCATGTTCTACGGCTTTTTTGAACCATTCAAATGCTTTATAGTCATCTTGACGAACTCCCTTGCCGTTAAAGTATATATAGCCTAATTCTGCCATAGCTTCTGCGTCTCCAAATTCTGCTGCTTCCTCTAATCTTTGTATTGTTGACAATTTAAGTCCTTTTGGAGCCTCAGTTGAATTTATTTTTGCATAAGGGTTGATGTAAATTGTGAGGCTGCACTCTTCTCCATCTACTTCAAAGTAAAGATGATAACCGTCAATAATTTCTCCGTTTTTACCGCTCATACTTCCAATTCGTTCATAATGTACATTTCCGTTGTTTTGAGTTCGCAAAGAGTTAAGATAATAGTAACTGTCAGCAATACTCTTAGCCAGTACTGGATTTTCGATTGTTGTAGCAAATTCGCTTGACTTATTAGTTTGAAATTTATTGAAAAATTTTTTAAGTAACATTTTTATTTCTCCTATCCAAAAATTTTTACAAATGCTTTATAATTTTCACCTTTACTTGAACGATGATCGCTTTTTATTGCAAAACAAATTCTGTTAAAAGCTCTTGGAAATTCGGAAATTATTTCTTTGAACAGTTCAGCAATGTGTTCTGGAGGATTGTGAAAAGCTCCGCAGCCTAAAGCTCCAAGAACAAGATTTTTTTGTCCTTGTTCACATGCGATTCTGAAAATAGTGCGAATTTTATTTTTAACGTTAGCGAAATTTCCGACAATAATTCTTGAACATCAAATAACTTGGCTCGAAAATCCTCCGAAACTTCTTGTAGTAATCTTTCAACGCTGGCTTCTAACATATTTCACACCTATTTCAAAAACATAATATTATTATAATACGTAGTGTTATCTAACGCAACTTCTCAGCTTATCCATTACCTTAACCATTGCTAATGTATCGAAACAACAATAGCGCAACAGATTTTCACGAGTAACAGCGATTTCTTCCGGCTCATGATTTTGTAAGTCAGCAAACGTGGCTGAAGCCTCATAACCGTGACCTATACTCATACAGAAACGCTCACTTTATCTTCCATTCCGGCAATAAATGTAACTTTCACGCTATTTTCAAGATTTTCATCAATTACGTGTCCCCATATAATTTGAGCGTCAGGATCGCAAGTTTCCTCAACAACCCCTGCGGCATCTGACATTTCACTTAATGAAACTTCATTGCCTGTTGTGATGTTAAGAAGAATACGTTTTGCTTGTTTGATTTCTTCCCCGCACATATTTACAGCTTGTAACGCAGCTATTTCAGCTCTGTTATCTCCTTCGGCGTGTCCTGTCCCAAATAATGCCGTACCCGTGTCTTGAAGAACAGCTTTAATGTCTCTAAAATCAAGATTTACGAATCCCGATTTCGTGATTAAGTTTACAATACTTTCAACAACATTTTGTGAAAGTTTAATTTGTTCGTCCCAAAAAATATTTTCATCAAAAGAAATTAAAGCATCTGAATTTTCTTTTAACATTTCTTTCAGAGCTCCATTATTTATCGGGACAATGGAGATTGTTAAAATTTCTGCCTCTTTTGCTGACTTGGCAACATAAGGCGCAAGAGGACTGTCTCCGATTACGAAAATTATATCCGCATCGTTAAAATTTTTGCTGATGACTTTTTTGCATTCTTCCGCATTTTCAACGTTAAACTTCAAAGGAATGTCAAATAAATCTAAAACTTCGGGCTCAACATTAAATCTTAAGCCGACAAATTCAACTCCCTCAATCTTTTTAGAGAGCATGTTATTTACGGTTTGACAGCCTTTTCTTCCTACACCAAGCGCAATAACTTTTTCATTAGTTTGCATTGCTTAT
The DNA here is from genome assembly GCA_017449135.1 of Synergistaceae bacterium. Taxonomy (GTDB): domain Bacteria; phylum Synergistota; class Synergistia; order Synergistales; family Aminobacteriaceae; genus JAFUXM01. The sequence goes on along the minus strand of JAFSKE010000015.1, from coordinate 1,305 downwards.
TCTCCCTTCTTAATTTCATTATGTAGTTTTCTAATTATACCATAGATATTTTTTTGTATAGGCGTTAGTTTGGCTTTTGAGGCTTTTTCAGCTTCACATAAATGAATATGTCCATGGCTATTTATTAAATCCTCTTCAGTCTTCATCGGATACAACAACGGATAACATAAATAACATTCATCTGAAAAATCGCAGTGATTTACTGGCAATGACGGCAAAAAACCGACATAATAAAGCGTATTACCTTTACCGTGCTGACGGATAACATCTCCCTCCCTGAATAATACAGGTAACCCGCAAACTTCCAAGAACGGATATAAAGGAAATCCGTCATGTGGAAATTCTTTTTCATAAATTTCAAGCGTTGCATCGCTGTAATGCCCTTCTCCAGACTCGTCACGCCGTAAATCCTCAACATAAGAAGCAAGCAACAGCCTTTCAGATTCTGTTTTTGCTTTTTCAAGCAAACTCTCAAACAAAAGTAAATAATCTTCTTTCTTAGCGTATTCAAGTACTATGGTGGCTTCCTGTAAGACGTTTAAGTCTATAGGATTAGCCGTTAAATATTCCCTCATTGTCTTTGAAGGAATACAGTTAATTACATCGTTATTCATGATCAAAACCTTTCTTCATTTTCATTATACTCAAAATCGTCCTAACTCTGTGATAAATATTTTTTTGTTGGGGAGTCAGTTTCTTTATCGAAGCTCGCTCAGCCTCACATAAATTAATATGCTCATGAACGAGTAATAAATCATGATCATTTTTAACAGGATAGGACAATGAATAACTCAAATAACATTCGTCTGTAAAATCACAATGTCCCAGTATTAACAAAGGAAGCCCTCCGACATAATAAAGCGTATTACCTTTACCGTGCCAACGGATAACATCTCCCTCCCTGAATAATGCAGGTAACCCGCAAACTTCCAAGAACGGATATGCAGGAAATCCGTCATGTGGAAATTCTTTTTCATAAATTTCCTTCGTTTCATCACTGTAGCCTTCAACACCATTTTGAACATCCTTAATAGCCGAACTTAAAAATAACTTTTCAGCGTCATCATCAGTTTCTTCAAGCAGTTGCCGAAACAATAACAAACGATTCTTTTTCTTTGCGTAGTTATAAACTATTGTAGCCTGTTGCAGTGCAGACATCTCAATAGGATTAACCGTCAAATACTCCCTCATTGTCTTTGAAGGAATACAGTTAATTACATCGTTATTCATGATCAAAACCTTTCTTCATTATATTCAAAATAGTCCTAACTCTATGATAAATGTTTTTTTGTTGTGGAGTCAGTT
>JAFSKE010000128.1 GCA_017449135.1 Synergistaceae bacterium | reverse complement strand
GTCGCAGCCCCGGCTTTCTCGGCTACGAACCCGTTTATGGACGTTCCGATGAACCACTGGGCATATGACGCAATCGGTCAGTTGGCAGCTCACGGTATTCTCTCAGGTTATCCTGATGGACTTTACAAAGGCAAACAGCAGACAACGCGTTATGAAATGGCATCAGCTTTAGCCAGAGCATTAGCAGTTGTTGACATGACCAAAGCAAGCAAACAGGACGTTGAGATGCTTAAGAGATTAGTCGTTGAATTCAAAGACGAACTCGAAGCACTCGGTGTAAGAGTTGATGAGCTTGACGAAAGAGTCGCAGTTCTTGAGGACAGACTTGGCGGTTGGCACATTCACGGAGTTTTAGCTCTTGATCTTAACTATCAGAAGAACCAAGAAGCAAGAGATGCTTCATGGCAGAATGAAGGCGACGGCAAAGTAACGTTCGATGACTCAAAATTGCTCATTGAGCGTACGTGGGGCGAAAATGGTGAGTATTTCTTCAGAGCCAGATTGAACGGTGGAGATTACGGCAGTGCAGCCAACTTCGACAGATTCTATGCTGAAATGCCCTTCTTCTTTGACGGAAGATTAACAGTCGGACGTTTCGCTTGGAACTGGGAAAATGCTTACAGAATCGACACTCATTTAGGCAATGTTGCAACCGGAACTTGGACGAATGATACAATTATCAGTGACTGGGCACTTACCGGATTTGGTTACACAAAGAACTTCGGTCTTGGAACATTCCAGGCATTCGTTGCACACCCTGAAAATGCGTTTAACGGTAAGGGATTCCTTACAGGATATGGTGATTTCAGAGTTAATCCGAGTACTTGGATGCTCGCTATGAACTTCAATATGCAGTTCACTGAACAGGTCGGATTTGATCTTGGCGGTTTCTACATGAAGGGCGACAATGCAGAAGAAGTCAATTATAATTTAACAGATAGGTCAAACGATGCTGCATTCGATCATCTCTGGACTCTCTATGCAGGTTTACGTTTCAACTTCAACGAAAACATTGCATTCAAAGGCGTTTTCTATGCACAGGATTGGGAAACTTTGTATGTTAATGCAACACCTGCGTGGGTAAAACTTAGCAGAGATCCTAAGCATTGGGCAGTTATGTTTGATGTCAAACAGCCTGCTTTGAAGTTCACCAGTGCATGGCTTGAATATGGTCAGTTTGACGCAGGTTTCATGACACGTTCAGATACTTCAATATTCGTAAGCCCGACACTTGCTACGACATTTGCACCTGATGATATCAAGTACTGGAAGGTCGCTCTTGGGCAGGAATGGAACGAGAAATGGGCAACACACCTCTTCTACTATGGCTACAAGTTTGATACTGCGGACATAAAACCCAGCGAATTTGGTTTAGGTGTACAGTACCATCTCAACGACTACACGACAATGGGATTGAACTACATGCATGTCAAGACCGACGTTGCTGGAACGGACGACGACAACGTAGTGAGATTCAGAACAAAAGTAACGTTCTAATCAGGAACTTTACAGCGAATTTAGGAAGAAAAATTTTAGTTTTAACATAATGACAAAAGGCGGAATTTCCGAGTGTGGAGGTTCCGCTTTTTTGTGTTTACATAAAAATGTGAAAATGGAAATAGTATATTCAAAGCAGGCAATTAAATTTTTAAGCAAACAGAATATATTTGTCAGAGAGCGTATAATAAACGCCGTGAAACGTATTCCCAATGGCGACATAAAAAAACTTCAGGGACGCAGCGGTTATCGTTTAAGAATTGGAAAATACAGAGTAATTTTTGATAATGACGGACGAATAATATTGATTGAAAAAATTGACAATCGGGGAGATGTTTATAAATGAGGATTAACGCACTTAAAGAACGGATATTTGGAGCAGTAACCGTTATGAATGAAAAGGAAACACGCAGATTATGGGGAATAATCGCAGATGAATTTGGCGAAGGAGAGAAGGATTGGGATTTGATTCCCGAAGAAGCTCCTGATGAGATTGATTTACAAATGTTAAAAGAAATTGGAGAAGATTCTGATTGTCATGAATTTATACCTGCAAATGAAGCTGAAAAAATTTTAGGTATAGCGTGATTAAAGAATAGTGTATAATTATAGACAAGAAAAAGTTACCCCGACGAGAAGAAGGTAACTTAACAAAATTATTGGGCTGCCGAAGATGGGGTGCGTTTCCCACCGTCGGACTTATGCCCAAGCGGATGAGATTACATTTTCAGAATACGGATAAAATCCGTTAAAGCTGCTGTAAACGTGGCCAACGCTAACAGCAGTTTTATTGTTTGTGTCAACCTCTCTGTCAAACAAGTTTGACATCTCCCCTTAGCAAGGGGAGACAGTGAGTGCCGAGAACACAAAGCCTCTCCTTATTGTGGGGAGGTGGCTCACGAAGTGAGACGGAGGGGTGAATGCACATAAAAATAATCTCCCCTCGAAAGGAGAGATTTTGTTAAATCATGTTGATAGATTATAAAAACTATCTCTTCAAATTCACGACTTCTTCAAGAATCTGATCACTGACTGTAACCGTTCTTGCGTTGGCTTGGAAACCTCTTTGTGCAATGATTAAATGCGTAAATTCTTCGGTTAAATCAACGTTCGACATTTCAACATACTGCGACATTATCGAACCTTTTCCGTTTACTTCGGCTCCGTCAATATTTGCATTTCCTGAGTTCACAGTAGCTCTGAACATTGTATTTCCGACTTTTTCAAGTCCCTGTTCATTTGTGAAAGTTGCAAGGGCGACTCTGTAAATCGGGAGGCTGACTCCGTTATCATAAGACCCAGTTACAAGTCCGTTTGAAGCAATGGAATAATTTTTCAAAACTCCCATTGTGTAACCGTCCTGATAAACAGCTTTAGTTGTGGTTTCCGAAGCAAATTGAGTTACTCCCAGCAAAGAATTTCCGCCGCTTCCTACACCGCCTCCGAAATTCAATCTTACAACACTGTTAGGCTGTCCGTTAAGCGAGAAAGGTAATGTTATTTCGACTTCAGCATTTGGATTACTCTGTCCTTCTCCGTTTCTAAGTCCTCCGTCGGCGATTGCATTGCTGATTCGTCCTGAACCGTCAAATTCAATTTCGCCAGATCTCGGATCAGGAATTATGTTCACAAGTTCATCTTCACCGCTTTCGTTTTGTTCAACTAAAAATGCTTCCCATCTCCAGCGGTTCTCGGTTAATTTCTTGAATGTAACTTCGAGTGTGTGAGTTTTTCCGTTATCGTCATAAATCGTTGTTTTAGTTGTATGGAAACCACCCTGTGTAATTGCTCCGAGCGTTGTCCATTGTCCAAGATTGGTTTTATCTCCTGGACTGTCAAGACCTTGAGCCTGCATAAATTGCAACGTATTTTTTGCACTTGAGGCAGCACTTGCACTACCTGCAGCGATTTGGAAATTTGCGTTTGCTGCTGAACCGTCTAATAATGTTCCGTCAACAATTCTGTAACCCATAGGGGCTTCGTCGTTAGTCGTGTTAAGCCATTCAACATAGTCAAATGTTCCATCAGGGTTAAAAGCTACATTTGCCTGAAGTTTGTGCATACTTTTAGCATAAGTTCCTGCCGCCACTTCATCAGCATTAGCTGTTGCATCAGCATTGCTGTAACCGTAATACCACAATGTCAACGTTGATGTCGCTTTTGACAAATCCGACGGGGAACGTGATTCTTCGTTATTAATTATCTTCATTACGCTCTCGTCAAATTCAGCAATGAAATTATAACTTACAGGGGCTGGAGCATAAGTCTGAGAGCCTGTATCGTCAAGGGTCGAAACCGTAGGAGAACCTTCGAGCGTGAATTTTGTATAATTCATTCCGTCTTTAACGTTATAAGTAAATGCACTCGGTTCGATTCTTACACTTGCAAGATTAGCAATAGGATTATTAACGACATCTTCATATAATGATTCGCTGGCTGTGGGGCTAAGAGTATTACCGCTTGCATCAAGCAGACTTATGGATCGGATTCTCATTGTTCCTGATAAGTCATCATATTGTGCCGTGAAATACTGCGGAGGAACTTGGCCGGGATAAGTGTAAACAGGAATATAATTATCAAGAGGTGTAGCTGCTGTTGTAAGGTCAGCGGGATCTACGACATCCATAGGATTCAAAATATTAATATACCCGACTAAACCATTTTGGCCGATTGCTGCTGAAGATGTAGTTACCGGAGTATCGCCAACCGATAACAGTTTAGGAAGGCTCAAATTCGGTTTTCCTGTGTCGTTGTCAATTCCAGTCATGTCAAAAACAAGTCTCGTATTTTCCCCGCTGTTTGCAAGAGTTACAGTGAGATAATTTATGCCTGAATCTGTAGCATTGGTAGTCGCCTCAAAATCCGTTGTGAATGCTAAATCGTAATTAGTCCCATTAATCGGTACACTTGCACGGCCTGCGTTGAGGTTGTTTGCACCTGCCACGACATTAAACGGCAAATCAGCGAACCCATAAGGCAGATAAGCACTCGTTTCGCTGTTAAGGTTACACTGATAATCAACAACCGTTGTTGCGTGAGCGTCAATCTTCTGTCCGATCGGAATATTCACTGTCGAAAGTTCTGCAGCCTGTTGATAACCGTCAAGGGGTGTCTCTTCCATTTTGTAGCCTTGAAGTTTGTAACCTGTTCCGGCCTGAACCATATCGCTGTTTCCGTCAAGAACACATGCTCCCGAACGGCTGAATAATTGCGAACTTCCGTCGGAATAAACAAAAAATCCTTTGTCCTGAATCATCATGTCCGAAGGATTCCCAGTGTAAGAGCTTGACCCCTGAGTGTGAATTGTCTCAATCGCCGCTACACTTACGCCCAAACCTACCTGCGCAGGGTTAATTCCTCCGCGATTTCCTGTCGAAGCCGAAGCGTATTTGTTCGCCTGATACATTAAGTCCGCAAAAATCGTGTTATCCTTTTTGAAGCCGGTTGTATTTGCGTTTGCAATATTGTTTCCCGTTACGTCAAGCATTGTCTGATGTGCCCGAACTCCCGTAACTGCTGTCATTAATGATCTTAACATTTTTTATTATCCCTTCCCGTCGCCTTAACTTATCGATGAAACGCCTTCAACATCTTCGAGTGAAATCTCGCCTTCTGTTGTGTCGAGAATAACTTTTCCGTCAGGTTCAAACCATACATGATTAACAACTGCTGCGGTCTGTTCAGCGTCATCACCTTCACCCTTTGTAAATGCAACTGCTTTCCCGATGTAGCTTACGGCCGTAAACTTGTTTCCTTCGCTAATCGAATCAAGAGTCTTGCCCATATTCTGGAGCTGCTCAAGTTGTGAGAACGTAGCCATTTGTGAAATAAATTCCCTGTCCTCCATTGGGTTTAACGGGTCTTGATTTGAAAGTTCGGCGATTAATAATTTCAAAAATGCGTCCTTGCCTAATTCGTTATTAGTCGCTCTCGTTACTGAACCTGTTGAATTAGTCGATGTTGCAGATGTTGTCGTATCTGTAGAATTTGTTAAATTTATATTTGCTAAATTCGTGTAATTATTAGTTATGGCCATAAATTTTTCTCCCTTCGTTACGCTACCCAGTATAATAATCCTTCTTCTAAATCTATGTTAAATTCTTCAGTATCTTCGCTTGAAATTTCCCTTACAAAATCCCTTCGTCCGTTCTCCTCCTGAGAATTATTCTGTCCTTGTCCCTGTCCTCCGAAATGATTATCCTGCTGAACATCAACCGTGAATTCTGCAACTTGAACTCCCTGATCCGATAAATTCATGCGAAGCTGAGAAATTTGATCCTGCACTAATTGTCGGATTTGTTCGTTAGCTACTTTAATTGAAGCCTCGACTCCCGAACTGCTCGAAGTCAATTCAACCGAAATTCTGCCTAATGCTGGAGGATCTACGATTATGTTAGCTTTTTGAACTCCGTCGGCACGAATAAATCTGACAGTATTAACAAGACCTTCACGAAGAGTCTGGCTTGGCGTGAAATTTACGTTTCCAGCTCTTAAATTCAAAGGTAACGGAGAATTTTGCGATACAGTTCTGCGATTATTCACGACACCTTCAAAGAAATTTTGAAAGTTATCATGTGCTTCGATTCTTTGAGAATTTGAAAGCGTCGAAGATTTTTCGTTTTGATTTTTCGCTTGAATTTTTTGCCCGTTTTGCCCGTTATTTGATTTTTGCCCTGAATCATTATTATTATTCTGTTCATGGCCGTTGAAAATATTTTTTTCGCTGCCGGATTCTGATTCCTGATTTTTCAATTCTTCACCGAAATTTAATTTTTTTTCAGTTTGGGAATTTTCGTGTTCATTTTCAGAATCGATGTGAATATTTTGTTGGGCGTTTTGAGTTTGAGATTTTATGTTTTTGTCGTGTTTAGCATAAGGAGTTGAGATTTTAGGATTTTCGTTTTTTCCTTCAACTTCAGAGACGGCATTATTATTAACTTCCACAATACCCGCAAAAATCGGCACATTCACAGCATTTTCCGGGATCAATTCTTCGACGTTATCATCAATTTTATTTTCATCTTTGATTTCTTCGGCTTCGTCAAGTTTTTCATCTTTAGGGGATAACCGGCGGACTCGAGAATTTGAATCAAGCGTCATGTTCTGGGAAATAACTAAATTTTCCTTATCCGTCGTAACCTCTTCAGCAGCAGGCATGTCAAGTTCTTTGTTATCTTCGTCCCATATGATTTCTAATTCTTCCTGATTTTCCGTAAGATTAACATCATCTTCGTTATTATCAGTCTCATTGCCAGCGAGAAGATTTATGACGGATTGAGAAAATGAATTATTGCCCTTGAAAGTCATTAAATGATTGTTATCTTCAGGGACTAAAAGTTCGATGTTCTGTTCTTCGGCTTCAGGTGAAATAAATTCAGCCATTAGATTTTCAAATAAACCTGAGTCAATTTCGGCCTGTAAATTTTGAGAATCCTGATTTGACATATTCACCGGAGTTTGAGTGTTGACTTGAGACTGAACAAATGTTAATAAATCCGTTGACATAATATTAATAAGCCTCCTTTAATTTGACTGCGGACGGGTCATTAATTCCGTGATTCGGGCAGCCTTTGCGGGCTTTAATTTTCCCATTATTGAAGCTCTTGCGTCATTCGGCAACTTCATCATTAATTCAACTGCTAAAGGGTCTCGGAGCTGTTCAACGATTGCTGCGGCGTTACGTGCTGACATATCCTGATAAGTTCTCGCAACCTGATTCATTAATTCCTGTTCGGTTTCTGTCGGTGAATTAGCGTTTTGTGAATTTTCCTGTTCCGCCTGTTCAGTTCTTAATCTTCTTCGCATTCTTGCAATATCCCTCGACATTTCGACCAAAGCAAGTTCCCGCTGTTCATAAACTGCCATTCTTTCAATGTCTTTACTGTCAAGAGATCTTTCGATAGCGTCAAGCCTCCTCTGCCATTGTTCAAGCTCAACAGCCCTGCGATCCTGAGTGCTTAAAGCGTAAAACTCCGGAACTTGGAAAAATTCTGCGAGCTGATGTCCGACATAAGGAACTTTGGGAACTAATGTCCAGAATAATGGTCTGCCGTCCCAAATTCCGCTCAAGTGCATTCCCGTTGCAGTCCCCAATCCTAAAAGAATCAGCCAAAATAAAAATGTAAGTTTGCCAAGTTTCTTTTTTTTCTTTTTTTTGCGTACTACAACAGGTTCTGACTGTTCCTGATTTTGATTCGCTGGTCGTTCTTCTGCCATTTAGCCTTAACCCACCTCTCTTAACTTTCTGTAAATTGCCATTATATTTTTCACGTAACGCTTTGAAACGTCAGGAATATTTCCCGCATCAACACGTGTAGGCCCAGCATTGTAAGCCGCAAGAGCTTTTTCAATATCTCCACGATATTTATCGGTCAAATCTGAAATATACCTTACACCGCCCTCAATATTTTGAACGGGATCAAAAGGATCATTTACACCTAACATTGCGGCCGTTCGAGGCATTAACTGCATTAAGCCCTGAGCACCTTTATTTGAAACAGCTTCAGTGTTCCAGCCTGATTCAACCTGAATCATCGCTCTGATTAATTCGTTGTCAATATTATATTTTTCGGCACATTCATCGATTACGTCTTGTAATTCCCTGTAACTTGTTTTGCCTGAAATATTCGATTTTGAAGGGATTTTATTTTTATTTACGTCATTAAGAACGTCAACAAACCTGCTTTTTTGAGATTCTGAATTTTGTTGAGTAGGCTGAAATAATTTGAACTGGCTGTTAATTTCGTCTATCCTGCTTAAAACTCTTGATATATTCGTAAAATTCGGCTGCATTTCAGTTAAAAAACTCCTTTCCTTGAGAATTGCATTGTTGCAACATCATCTAATTCATTCTGTTCAATTCCTAATTGTTCCTGAAAATTTAATTCTTTCAAGTGATCTATATAAGTTTCCATAATTTTAACGTCTTTATGTCTTTCAACAAGTCGAGCTTCAGTACCGATAATTCTGTTTCTGACATCGATTAAAGCGTTTTTGCCTTTGTTAATATCCGAGTCAATCGCATCAATAAACTGACGCTGAAACCATAAATCATTTGCCGAAATCATTTTATCACCTACACTGCTGAAATCTTTAATTGCCTGATTTTTTTCGGATTCAAGCTGCGTTAAATGATTCATGACTTCAAGCTCTTCACTGCGTTCTGCCGCTAAAATTGCCTGCTCGTTTTTTCGGCTGTCCTCACGGATTTTTAATATTCTGTTGAATTTTGCGATTCTCTGCTGCATGATTAAATTAAAGCATTAATATTACGTCTGTTGTACATTACGTGCAAAATATTTACCATATCTCTGCTTTCATCAATCGAATACAAAATAACATAATTGTCTACGGGACAAAAACGTATTTTTCTCCCTTGGGAATCTATTTTGCGGATTCGATATAATTTTGGAAAAATCGCAAGTGTTTCAGAAGCCGACATTATCCTGTTAGTTTGTATGCGAGCTGTCATAGGATTCATAAACTGATTGAGAATATAATCGTGTAATCCTTGTATATCCTCAATGGCATCATCAGAGTAAACGACCTTAAAATTTTGCATAATGTTCCTCCATAATCATTCTAACTTCTTCAGCAGTATGGCAATGTCCCGATTCAATTTGCTCAAACGACTTCTGAAGCATCGAGTTGAGTTCCTCTTCGGTTAAATCCTCAATGCAAGGCAGCGGAAGTTTTCCGACCTCCTTAAATTCAGGGACATCTTTACGCAAAATAATTTCCTCTGTGAAAACTCTCACAGCATCAGAATATGAAATTCCCTTACGGCTCAAAATATCTTCTGCCTGTTTCAACATTTCCGGCTCAATTTCAACAAATGTGCCTTTTTCTAACGTTACTGTACTCATTGTGCTTCATTCTCCTTTTGATTTTGATTTTGCTGCTGCTGATTGGGATATGGGGCAAGTTCCAATAATCTTTTATCTGTCTCCTCAAAGCTCGTTGGGTCTTCAACTCTTTGCGACAAAAAACCTCTCACGTTTTCCATGTTTGCTAATGCCCAGTCTACTCTCATGTTTGAACCTGATTTATAAGCTCCGATGTTTATTAAATCTTCGGACTCTGCGTAAGTTGCAAGTAAATCCCTAACTCTTCCGGCTGCGTTCAAATGTTCACGGGAAACCAATGCAGGCATTACACGGCTTACACTGTCAAGAACGCTCACGGCAGGATAAAAATTTCTTGCGGCAATTTTTCTCGACAAAACTATATGACCATCTAAAATTCCTCTGACTGTATCGGCTACGGGTTCGTTCATGTCATCGCCGTCAACCAATACCGTATAAATTCCCGTAATGCTTCCGACTTCCCCAGCTCCTGCACGTTCCAATAATCTCGGCAGCATTTCAAAAACTGAAGGAGTATATCCCCTCGTTGCCGGAGGTTCGCCGATTGCAAGTCCGATTTCACGCTGTGCCCGTGCAACCCTTGTTACCGTGTCCATCATTAATAAAACGTCTTTCCCCTGATCCCTGAAATATTCTGCTATTGCAGTAGCTGTCATGGCCGATTTTAACCTGATTAATGCAGGCTGATCCGATGTCGCAATTACCAAGACAGAACGTTTCAAACCTTCGGGGCCTAAATCACGCTCGATAAATTCACGAACTTCACGGCCTCGTTCTCCGACTAAAGATATTACGTTTACGTCAGCAGTCGTGTAACGTGCCATCATTCCTAAAAGCGTACTTTTTCCAACGCCTGAGCCTGCGAAAATTCCAATTCTTTGTCCTTTTCCGAGTGTCAGCATTCCGTCAACAACTCTAACTCCTACGGATAATGGAGTATCTACCATTTTACGCCTTAATGGGTGCGGGGGTGTTGCGTACAACGGGTAAAAATCACTCGCAGCAACAGGGCCTTTATCGTCAATTGGATTTCCTAAACCGTCAAGAACTCTGCCAAGCAAAGCATCGCCGACAGGAACTTCAAGAGGGCGGTTTGTTGAAACTACATCACAGCCGGGACCTACTTCCTGCAAAGCTCCCAATGGCATTAATAAAACTCTGTCATCTCGAAAGCCTACGACTTCAGCATCTAATTCGTGAGAACCGTCCCGAAAACAAATATGGCATAAATCCCCAACTCTCACGTCAGGGCCTTGAGATTCTGCAACAAGTCCGACAACCTGAACTATTCTGCCGTTGATTTTGATTAATGGTTTTTGAAGTAAATCGGTCGCAAATAACTGAAATAAATTAATATCCTGTAATTCTTCGTTCATTTTTTTATGCCTTTTTATGCCTTCGATGACTGCTGGAAAATTTCGTCAATCACGGATTCAACCTGCGACATTTGAGTTTTCCAGCGAGCGTCATAAATTCCAAGTCCGGTTTCAATAATGCAGCTTCCTTTTTCAACGTTTGAGTCGGCTTTCAATTCAACTTTCTTTGCACCTCTGAGAGCCTCACGGAAATTTTTTTCGAGTTTACCGTCTAAGTGCTTAAAATCTTCGGGAGAGACGTAAATTAAAATCTGGTTTTTGTCGCTCAATTTCGATAACAATTCCGATAATACGGAGTCTACGGTGTTGGGATTTAATTCAACCTGACGAAATAACATTCTCTTTAACATTTCAGACCACACACGAATTAATCGGGGTTGATTTAATTTAACGAGATTTTCAAAATCATCTTCAAGTTTTTTCCCGACATTCTCAATAACTCCAGCAAGTCCCGAAAACTTTTCTAAATATTCCTGTTCAACTTCCTGACGGGCTTTTTCGAGTCCTTCCTCATAGCCTTTAATCTGACCTTCTGAAATTGCGGCTTCACGGGCTTTGTCGGCTATTTGTTTTGCGTTTGCCTGAGCTTCCGATTCAAGAGTTCTTTTACGGCGTTCATAATCGGATTTTATTCCGTTGATTTCGCTTTCAAGTTTCATTTTTGCCTCTGAAAGTTCCATGTTCTTGACTTCGGCATTGCTCAAACTGTTTGTCAGAGATTTTATCTGCGCTGTTAATTCTTCAACTTCTTTAACGCTTGGCAAATTAACCTGTACTTTCTGCACAGGCGGTCTCGGTGTCGGTTTTTCGGGAATGTCGGATTTTGCTTCGGGTTTCGTTCCTGACTGTTTGATTTCGTTCTCAAGAATCCCGATTTTAACGGCTTGAGGCAATAATCTAACAGTCCTCAAAACTCTTTGATGAGCGATACCGTTAGACAATCATATCGTCTCCTCCGCCGGACGCAATAACAATTTCTCCCTGTTCTTCCAAACTTCGGATTATGTTTACAACTTTCTGTTGAGCCTCTTCGACATCTTTTACACGTACAGGCCCCATGAAGTCCATATCTTCCTGCAACATCTCTGCCGCACGTTTTGACATGTTTTTGAGGTATTTTGTTTTGAGATCTTCCGTTGCACCTTTGAGAGCCAAACTCAATTCCTTAGTGTCAACCTCACGTAAAACTCTCTGCAGGGATCTGTCATCAAGACGCATTGAATCCTCAAATACAAATAATCTTTTCTTGATTTCTTCGGCAAGTTCAGGATCATTTTCTTCAAGATATTCCATGATATTTCGTTCAGTTGCTCTGTCAGTGCTGTTTACGATTGCGACAACAGCGTCAATTCCTCCAGCAACAGTGAAGTCCTGACCCATTACACTGCTCAATTTACGTTCCAAAACTCTCTCGACCTCTCTTAAAACTTCAGGCGTAATTCTGTCCATGTTAGCAATTCGTTTTGTAACATCGGCCTGCAAAATTGGATTTAATCCGCTCAAAATCATTGCTGCCTGAGGCGGTTCGAGATACGATAAGATTAATGCTATTGTCTGTGGGTGTTCGTTCTGAATAAAGCCAAGTATCTGGCCTGCATCTGTATGTCTCATGAAATCAAACGGTTTAACCTGCAAACTTGCCGTGATTCTTGCAAGCAATGATTGTGCCCGTTCGGGGCCGAGTGCTTTTTCGAGTACGTCTCTTGCATATTCAACACCTCCACGTGCCATAAACTCACGAGCCATCAATATTTCCTGAGCTTCTTTTAAGACTGTGAGTTTTACATCAGGCGTTACCTTTCTTAAATTTGCAATTTCAAGTGTAATTAATTCAATCGTCGAATCATCTAATTTTTTATAAACTTCAGGAGCTACCTCACTGCCAAGCGAGACCATTAATACTGCTGTTTTTTCACGTCCTGAAAGTCCTTTCGATTCATTTGCTTTATCATTTTTCGGGGGCATTTCTCATTCTCCTTTAACCGTCATTCGAGAGCCATTCATTAACAAGCGTTGCGATTTCGTCAGGGTGACTCTTTGCGTAAGCCTTCAACTGTTCCTCTAATACTGCCATCTCACCTTGAAATGCCAATAAATCAGGCGATGTAAGCATTTCTTGGATCGTCGGAACTTTCTTCCCTTCCGCTTCGATTTCCTGAATCGCAAGTTTTGCACGTTTCATTCTTAACCAGACATAGAAGGCAATTCCGAGAATTAACAAGACAAATAACGCTGCTACTGAACCGTAAATTATCCGCCACATTCTTTCCTGTCTTAACTCTTCGGCCATTGAATCAGCAAATGCAGTCGAAAATCTCATTGCACGGACAACTAAGCTGTCTCCCCTGTCTTTGTTAAATCCGATTGCTGACGAAATTACAGCTTCCAAAGATTCTAAACGTTCCTCCGTAATTTCGTTGTATTTATCATCAATCAAAACTGAAGCCGATAACCTCCGAACGCCTCCAGGGGTTACTATTTGATCGCCTTTTCGGGTAGTGATTTCGTAATTGGTCGTTGAATCAGACCTGTTATATTCGCTCTCAACTGTATTCGTGTTAATTGCGTAACCAGGAATATTTGTTGTCGTTCCGGGATTTCCATTTACGGGATTTCCTTGTCCGGTGTAACTTTCTTCCTGACGTTGATTGCTTCGTGGGACACCTGTTCCTGTTTCGGGGTTAGGGGAATATTCTACGTATGAATTTGTTTTTTTGTCAAAATCTAAATCTATTCTCACTCTTACAACTGCCGTGCCGGGGCCGAAAACCTGTTCAAGCATAATTCTTACTTTGTTTTCAAGTTCTCGTTCGTGCTGTCGTTCAAGTTCCCTTTGCACTGATGTTACTGCGTTTGAGCCGTCAGGATTGTACATTATCATGCTGTCGGAAATCATATCCGATAAAATTCTGCCGTTGGTGTCAACAACCGTTACTGCGTCGGGTTCGAGCCCGTCAACACTGTGAGCTACTAAATGAACTATTGATTTTATTTGAACGGGGCCGAGAGTTGCTCCCTGTCTAAGTCTTAATAATACTGAAGCTGTCGAAGGTTTTTGCTGCTCTAAAAATAATCTCTGTTCGGGAATAACGACACTTACTCTCGCATTTTCTATCTGCGACATCTGCGAAATTGTACGTGCTAATTCTCCCTCGATTGCTCTTGTGTAGGCTATTCGCTGTTGAAATTCCGACATTCCCATTTTTGAATCGTCAAAAATTTCAAAACCCGTTGTCCCTCCTTTGGGCAGTCCCATTTGTGCAAGGGTTAAACGTGTTTCGTAAATAGCATTGCCGGGCATTAAGATTGCACTTGCACTCGGATCTAATCTGTAGGGCAGATTATTTTCCTTGAGGTAATCGACTATTGCCGCCTGATCTTCAACTTCGAGTCCGGCGTACAACGGTTCATAATTCGTGTTTCCGGTCATGAAAATCAAAGCAATTAATCCGCCTATTACGGCAAATACCGCAAGAATTATTGAAATCCTCTGCCACAGCTTTAATGATGACCAGAAATTCAAGAATGAAGCTGCCCAGCGTTTGAAGTTATCCATGATTTAATTTAGCCTGTAATCCTTGAGAGTGCCTGATAAGCATCGAGAAATTTGTTACGAATCTCCATTACAAGTCTCAAAGCAGTGTCCGCCCTTGAACTTGCAAGGACGACCTCTGAAATATCGTCAACATCTCCTATTGCAAGATCCCTGACCTTTTTTTCAGCATTTAACTGCAACGAATTAACGTTTTTGATTGAGTCAGTTAATAAATCTTCAAATGATATTTTCGGAGTTTCTGTGTTTTCACCTGAAAGTATTTCTTTTGATGCAGTAGTATGAGAATTGTAAACGCTTTTCGAGATTTCATGCGTTCCATTTTTGTTATATACAGTCGAAAAATCTAATAACAAACGTTCCATATGTTAAAATGGCCTCCCGCTAAGAGCAGTTGTACTCATATTTATATTTTCAAATTCAAATTTCATCATTCTCATTTTTTCATTCACTATCCCCAGAACATTTTACACCATAAATCGAATTTATTTTTGAAAATGTAAATCGCAATTCCAGTCGATTATACTATAATAATCAAAATTCATGACATAAAAATTATTGTTATGTCAAAAAACGAAAGGAGAAAAAATTTTATGAAATCGTTTGTTATCTTAATTTCAGCGTTATTATGCGTCATTTTTTGTTGTGCGTGTTATGCCTCCGAAGCACCCGAAACTTACACAAGTTCAATTAAAAACATCGAATTTTTCCCGAGCGGTGCAAAATTTATTTTCAGTGTCGAACCTGAAAACGGATTTTTCAAGGCAGTAATTCCCGGAGCATTCAATGCAGATTCAATCGTACTTTTGAATCCTGAAGCTGTCGAGGGAAATATCGACGTTCAAAATTATTCACGGATACGCTGGACACCTTCACAGTTAATCGAACTTCAACAACAGGTCGAGCATCAAAGCAAAAAACTCAACGAATTAAACGCAAAAAAAACCTCATTCGAGCATACATTAGAACTTCTTGAGGACTTGAAACCCGAAAAATCAAACCCCGAGCAGCTTTTAATTTACATCAAGGAAACTCAAAAATTAAGGCTCGAAACTGAAAACGAACTTTCAACTTTGAGAACTGAAATTTCAAAGGAAAACGACAAACTCAAAATGCTTTCCGGCGAATTAAATTCACGAAGGCCAAGAGGTGAAAATTCATACATCGAAATTACGGGAAAGGCAAATAAAACCGTCGAATTTTCAGCTTTCACAAATGCAGCATCGTGGAGACCGAAATATATTTTGAATCTCGACACGGAATCCGGAAATGTCGCAGTTAATATGTTCATCAGGGCAAGTGAGAAAACAGGACTCGATTTTAACGGCGAAATGACTTTACACACAAAGACCCCTGACGAGAGAATCACAACTCCTACGCTTAATCCTTTGAAAGTCGGAATCAAACCTAAAATTGAATCCGTCGGAAGTCTTCCTAATGTCAGATACAAAAAAACTAATGCCATGTACAGTTCCGCAAAAATGGAAATGGCCGCTGACAGAATGGCAGAAATGGACGAGTACGCTGTTGAAGAAGATTACGCAGGAGCAGCCGTGAATGCACCTTCAGCCCCCGCAGTTCAGGAATCATTATCTGACAGAGTAATAAATATTTCGGGAAATCTCGCAGGAGACGGAACAGAAAAGGAATTTGAAGTTTCAGGCGGAAAGATATCATTAAAAGGCGAATTATTACTTATGATGATTCCCGAACAGCGTAATAATGCTTGGATTATTGCAAGTATGGACGAAAGCAACGAAAAATTAATCCCTGCTCAGGCAGAATTAAGAGTTGACGGCCATGTTTCAGGAAATATTCAGCTTGGAGAATACGGCGAAAGTCAGAAAAAAATTCCTTTCGGTTAT
>JAFSKE010000127.1 GCA_017449135.1 Synergistaceae bacterium | reverse complement strand
GCGGGGTCTTTGGGCAGACGTGCAGAGGCAGCAACTGACGCTCAAGCAAAAGCATCAATTTATAGTTACTCAATGTCAAAAGGTTTATTTGCGGGTGTGTCTCTTGAAGGTTCTGTTATCAGTATCAGCGTTAAACGTAATCAGCAGTACTGGGGCGAAAAAATTTCTGCTTCTGATGCACTTTCAAAACCTGCTACGGATAAAAAAATTCAGCCGTTGTTAAAAATTCTTGATAATTTGATTAAGGAGGCAAAATAAATCATGAAAAAAATTTTTGTTGCGTTTTTAATGTCATTATGTTTTTGTCAGTTTGCATTTGCTGAAGTTGATCCGATGGACAGTTCAGGATTTGTAATTCTCTCGGAAGCAGTCCCCGATGTAATTTTGGAAATCCGTTATTATTCGACATATAATTTTGTCGGGGCAAGAATTGACGGTTACGAAGAACCTTGTGCAATGTTGACAAAGGAAGCTGCAGAAGCATTAAAGAAAGTCAGCGACGAATTAATCACAAAGGGTTACAGATTAAAAATTTTCGACGCTTACAGACCTCAAAGAGCCGTAACACATTTTGCGAATTGGGCAAAAGATGTTGACGACACAAAAATGAAAAAATATTTTTATCCTGACCTCGACAAATCCGTTTTATTCGATCAAGGCTACATTGATTACAAATCCGGACACAGCAGAGGAAGCACCGTTGATTTAACATTATTCGACATGAAAACCGAAAAGGAAGTCGACATGGGCGGAACATTTGATTTCTTCGGGAAACGTTCGCACCCTGATTACAAAAAAATCACGAAGAAGCAATACAACAACAGAATGATTTTACGTAATGCAATGCTTAAACACGGTTTTAAGCCATTGAGTACAGAATGGTGGCACTTCACTTTGAAGGACGAACCGTATCCCGACACATATTTTAATTTTACGGTTAAGCAGGATTAATAACTCATGAAAAAATTTTTCAGCGTTTTACTTGGCATTTTAATTATTGCAGGTATTTGCTACGGTCTAAACACTTTCAGACAAAAACAACAACCGGAACCGGAACCCGAAATTATCAGACCTGTTAGAACTATAAAATTACAGGGAAGCAATGAAGAATTTTCACGAAAATATTTCGGCACTGTTCAGGGCGGAAAACGTGCGGATTTATCTTTCAGAGTTTCAGGAACGTTAAATAATATTTATGTCGATAACGGAGCAAGTGTCAAAAAAGGAACTTTACTGGCAACGTTAGATCCGAGAGATTTTAGGACAAGAATTTCACAGGCTCAAAGTTCGCTTTCACAGGCTCAGGCACAACATAAAAACGCTCAGGCAGATTTCAAACGCTACGAGAATTTGTATAAACAAAAAGTCATTGCAAAGGCTCAATATGACACATACAAAACTCAAGTTGACGTTGCAAAATCCGCAGTCAATGCAGCAAACGCAAATTTGAAATCCGTCCGTGATGCTTTGAAAGATACTGAACTCCGAGCACCTTTTGACGGAATCATCGCTGACAGAACCGTTGAAAATTTCCAAGATGTTACGGCAAAACAGACAATTTTTATTTTGCAGGATTTGTCGGAACTTGAAATCGTTTTTAACATTCCTGACAATGATATTTTAATTGCACCTGTCCCGAAAGTTCACAGCCTCAAAGATTTGAAAACGCATTCGGAACTTTTTACGATTGATGCGAGGTTTGAAGCGATCCCTGACAGAACATTTAATTTGAAGCTCAAGGAAATTGCGACTCAGGCTACGGCAGCGAATACATATCCCGTAACTGCTTTAATGCCGGCACAGGATAACGTTAGAATTTTGCCGGGAATGGCAGCAACTGTCGAATTAAATTACATCGGCGAAAATTCAAAACCTGAAGATAACAATAAATTTTCAGTTCCTACTGTTGCAATATTAAACGAGGGCGATAAAAATTTTGTATGGCGTTTTGAAAACGGTAAAGTCAAAAAAATTCATGTTACGCTCGGAGTTATTCATAATGATTCAACGATTGAAGTAATTTCGGAAGGATTAAAAGGCGGAGATGTGATTGTTACGGCGGGAGTGAATTTTCTGCACGAAGGCCAGAATGTGAGACTCTTGGAGGAATAATTCATGGACATCGCAAGAGGAAGCATAAAACGTTACATCGTAATTTTATTTTTGTGCCTTTTAACTTTAATCGGCGGTGTAATGGCTTATTTTGAAATCGGAAAACTTGAAGACCCTTCATTCACAATCAAAACTGCCGTAATCAGTGCCGTATATCCCGGTGCGAGTGCTTATGAAGTTGAGCAGGAAGTTACAAGCCGAATTGAGGACGCTGTTCAGGCAATGGGAGAAATTAAACATATTCGTTCACGTTCGACTCCAGGAATGGCAATAATTTATGTTGACATTAAGGACGAATACACTTCAAAGGAACTCCCGCAGGTCTGGGATAAATTGAGGCAGAAAGTTAATGACGCTCAAATTTATATGCCTTCAGGGACAACGATTTTAATTAATAACGATTTCGGCGAAGTTTACGGGCAGTATTATGCTTTAGTCGGCGACGGCTACACAATGAAAGAAATTTACGATTATGCAGACTTCCTCAAAAAGAATTTAGTTTTAGTTGACGGAGTTGCAAGCGTAAAAATTTTAGGTGAACAGACCGAAGCAATTTACATTGAATTTTCAGCGTCAAGATTTTCAACATTGGGATTATCGCCTTTAACGGTTTTAAGTGCTTTGACACTTCAAAATACTTTGTCTGAAACAGGAAATATTACGTTAGGAGACAGATATATCAGAATTTCTCCGACAAGTGCAATTTTATCTGTTGAAGACATTGAGAACTTAGTAATCGGAGGTGCCGGAGGAAATTTAACACGCCTTCGAGATGTTGCGACCGTTAAAAGAGTTTACGAAGAGCCTCAATCCTTCAAATTAAAATTCAATAACCGTCCTGCACTTGCAATCGGAATTTCAACAGTCGAGGGCGGAAATGTCGTTGACATGGGTCGGGCTGTCTCAAAACGATTAAAAGAACTTGAAGCCTTCAGACCTGTAGGAATTGAATTAAACGAAATTTATATGCAGTCTGAACAAGTCGTAAAATCTACAAATGACTTTATCATAAATTTAATTGAATCTCTTGCAATAGTTGTCGGAGTGTTGTTAATTTTCATGGGGCTGCGTTCCGGATTAATAATCGGCCTTGTGCTTTTAATCACTGTCGCAGGAACTTTTATAATCATGAATCAGTTTGCGATAACGTTGCAGATTGTTTCGCTTGCTGCGTTGATAATTGCATTGGGTTCTCTTGTCGATAACGGAATTGTCGTAGCAGAGGGAATGTTAGTAGGAACCGAAAGAGGAATGACAATCGAAGATGCTGCATCAGAATCTGTTAATGGCTCAATCTGGGCAATGCTCGGCGGAACATTTATAGCAGTCTTGGCATTTGCACCGGTGGGACTTTCGGAAGTTCAGGCGGGAGAATTTTTGCGAAGTCTGCTTCAGGTTGTCGGAATTTCGATGATGTTGAGCTGGTTTGCTGCATTAATAATTGCTCCGGTTCTCGGAAAAGTAATGTTAAAACCCTCAAAGCACGAAGGAGACCCATACGACAGTTTTTTATTCAGAACTTACAGATATATTCTTGAAGGCTGTTTGCGATACAGAATTTTAACGGTTTTAGTTGTGATTGGATTATTCGGAGCTTCGATGTATATTTTCTCGACAATGCCGACATCATTTTTCCCTGATGCAGAGACAGTATATTTCAACGTTGATTTATGGAGTCAGGAAGGAACATCGTTAAACGGTCAGGAGAAAATCACGCAAAAACTTGTAGATTATATTAACTCACAGCCCGAAGTCAAAAATGTTTCGCAGTTTATAGGCGGAGGCGGATTAAGATTCATGCTGACATATTCACCTCCTGAAAACAACATGGCTTTTTCTCAATTAATGGTTGAGTTGAAGGACGGCAAAGACACACGAAAAATTTTGTTATTAACTCAAAAATATATTGATGAGCAAATGCCATCGGTTGACGGTTATTGCAGATTATTCGCGAGAGGTTCGGGAATGAGCGAAAAAATCGGTGCAAGGTTTTACGGGAATGATCCGAATGTTTTAAGACAAATAGCTAAGCAGGCATGTGAAATTATGGAAAAAGACCCCTACAGCAAATTTGTCCGCAACGATTGGCGAGAACGTGTTGAAGTTGTACGGCCTCAAATTCTGAAGGATCAAATGCAGAATCTTGGACTTTCAAGACCGTTAATAAATCAGTCAATTCTTGCTGCAACAACGGGAACAACAATCGGAGCATTCAGGGACGGCGATAAATCTTTGCCGATAAAAATTTCTTTCACTGACAACGAACGCAACAATATTGAATTATTAAGTTCAATGCCCGTGTGGTCTCCTGCGACAAATAAATCCGTGCCTCTTGGGACAGTATTTTCAAATTTAGAGACAGTATTTGAAGATAACATAATAATGCGACGGGACAGAAGCCGTTATATTTCAGCCATGAGCGAGGTAAAACTCGGAAAAAACGCCGACGAAATGCTCGCACGAATAAAACCTAAAATTGAAGCAATAAAATTACCTTTAGGGTATTCGCTTGAATGGGGAGGAGAACACGAACTTTCGGACGAATCAATCGAAGGAATGGCCGTAGCTTTTCCGCCTGCAATTTTAATAATGTTCGTAATAATGGTGTTTTTATTTAACGGATTCAGAGAAACGATAATAATATTTTTGTCGTTGCCGTTAATTTTAATCGGAGTTGTCGGCGGATTATGGCTTGCAGGAATGGACGTAAGTTTTATGGCGATTGTAGGATTGTTAAGCCTCGTTGGAATGCTTGCGAAAAATTCTATTGTTTTGCTTGATCAAGTCAGTGCAGATTTTGCGGCGGGACGTGATAAATACGAAGCTATTGTTGAAGACGGCGTGAGTCGTTTAAGACCTGTTGCGATGTCGGCATTAACTACGGTGTTAGGAATGCTGCCGTTAATTTGGGACGTAATGTTCGGTTCAATGGCTGTAACGATTATGGCAGGTTTAACGGTGAGTACGATTTTGACATTGTTAGTAATTCCGGTGTTGACTGCGATTGCGTATAACGTTCCGTGTCCTGATGATGACGATGACGAAGAATAAAAAATTAGAGTGGAAAAATTAAGTTATGTTTTTCCACCCTTATTTTTTTGCAAATTAAAATTTCTTTGAAAACGGCACAACACACATCAATAACAAAATCATTCCCAAACCCGAAACTTCACAACCGCTGTTATTCTTCTTATTTGAAGTGTTGATTCTCGAATTTGTAATCGCCATGTTCACGGGATTTCCGCCGAGTTCTGAACTTGTGAAAGTGTTTATTAATGTTCCGTCAGACATGTTGTAAAGATTTATCTCTGTTCCTGAAATTACGCCTAAAACGTTATATGTGTCGTCCCTTATAAGCTGAAGAGTTGACGATGTCGAATTTAACACGGCATTAGCAAAATTATTTATTGATGACTGAGTGTAGTGCGAAATGGTATTAACGTAATTTCCGCTTGAATCAGTTGTCTGTGTTGCATAAAAGAATCCGCTTCCCGAATCCCTGCATAAATCTTTAACGGGATTATCGCTGCTTACGAGGCTTACAAGTGAAGTAACTTTTTTATTCTCTAAAAGTGCTACATCATTTTTTCGTGCGACGGCGACTCTTGAATTGTCAAGTTCAGCAATCTTCGTAGCGTCGCTGCTTGCAACTGCCCACTGATAAAAAGCTCCGACATTTCTTTTTAACTGTCCGTCAAATCTCATCACGACATCGCCGGAATTTTGTGTTTCAGCTAAGATAAAAATCCTGTTTTCCAAGACTGCAATATCTTTAATCTTAGAAGCTACATCATCGCTTTTAGGCGTGCAGTCAAACGAATTTTTCATGGCGAAAGTATCAGTGTCAAATTCATAAATGTCGGAACTTGACGAAAGGAATAAAGATTTTCCGTTGCGTGAATTTCTGATAATTTCAGTGCCGTAAACTCCCTCAAAATATTTTGTTTCTTCGTCAAGAGCTTTTGAGAGGTCATTGGGCGAAAATCTCGAAAACGAATCTCCCGAAGTTGTCAGGTCATTTGTTTTGTCAACAAGAATTACGCGTCTGTTTCCGTCATAATCACTGTATGCCGAAACCAAAGCATTGCTCAATGATTTTGTGTAAGTACCTTTGAGGTCGGCACTTGATGCACTTGTAACTTCGATAAGTCCGAGAGTTCCCGTTGAAGTCGTATAAACTATGTCAGCATACGAAGCTCCGAATAAAACAAACACTAAAACAAAACTTAATAAAAATTTTCTCATGAATAATAAAATCCTTTCTTATTTCTTTTTTTTAGTTGTGTTTTTGTCTTTAGCCTGTATTTCTTTTAACGTTGCCAGAACTTTTGTTGCATGTTTTTCATTTCCTCCGCTGTAACGCATTAAAGCTCCTCGAAGAACGTTATTTGCTTTCGACATACAGTAAGCAAAAACTTTTGTACCGTACAAAATATTAATCCTTGCGTCAAATAACTGTTTTGCCTTTTTGATTTTATATTCCTTTTTTAGGGCTGCACTGTGAGCTTTCCAGTTAATCTGCATCAGGCCGTAATTTCCCCCGCCAACAGCTTTGTGATTAACCGTAGATTCATTTACGATTATTGCGGCAATGACATAAGGGTCTTGTTTATGTTTTTCGCAGGCACTAATAATTATGTTAGCGTAATTTGCGGCGGTTTTTGCTTTCAACGACGGATTAACTTTTACGAAATATTCGGAGATATTTTTGATTTTCGATGCTGTTTTAGCTTCCGAAATATTTACGCACAAAAACGCAATGATTATTGCGGCGAAAACTTTTAACTTAAAATTTGACTTTAACATAATTTATTTTTTCCTTTTTGAATTTGTCTTCAAACTTGTAAGACCAAGTTCACCGAGAATATCATTTCCCTTTTGATAACGTTCTACGGCTTCCTTCCAAGTTCCGTCCTCATCGGGGGAATAATCTCCGATTGCTGCTCTCATTGCTACGAGTGCAGAATACATGTTTTTAACAGCGTCAAGATATTCTGTTTTTACGGCCTGATAAGCAGTTTGAGCGTTGATTAAATCAATTTGAGCTCCCATACCTTCAGAGTACATTAATTCAGTAATTCTCAATTCTTCTTCAGCACGTTCAACTTGTCTTTTTTTATCTTTTTCGGCTGCTGCTGCATTTCTCCAGTTATTCATCGCAATAGTAATATCACGGCGTGTAGTTTCTTTAAGAGACTCTAAATTTTCCTCTGCTGCCTGAACCAATCTGTCGGCATTCAAAGTTTTATATTTCGTTGAATTTCCGTCAGTAATCGGAATCGTAAGAGTTAATGATGCACCTGCTTCCTTTTTATTCGGAGTTGCATAAGTATCAGGGTCAGCCCAAGGGGTAAATTGAAATCCGAAATCAAGAGTCGGCGACAAACCTTTTCCCATTAACTTTTTAACAATTTTTGAACGTTCAAGATTTAATTTCGCAGCTCTAACATCGGGGCGTGATTCAAGAGCGTCTTCAAAATTCATCATTACGTCAAAATCAGGCACTTTCAAATCTCCGCTTTCCGGTTCAACGTCCAAACCTCCGGCCATGTAAGATAAATTTGCAAGTAAATTCAAGTATGTTGTCTCAGCGTTTTTAACAAGGCTTTCTGCGGCAACGACTTGCGCTTCACTTCTGACAATATCAAGTTTAGGGACTAATTCCTGATTATATTTTTCGAGTGTTACACGATGATTTTCGGCTCTCTGCAAAAGAATTTCCCTTTGAAGTTTCATATTCTCTCTTGCAAGGACGGCCGACCACCACATCTCTTCAGCATTTGAGACTAAAGTATTTACGGTTGCGTCAAAATTTGCACGAGCTGATTCGTAACCTAAAATATTTTGTTTTTCGTCAAGTTTGTAACTTCCCGAAATGTCGATTCTTTGAGTTAATCTCAACCCCGTAGAGCCCGCCTTAACTCCATATTCTTTGCCGTTTGCAGTGCCTTGAGCCGTTGTAAATGCTCCCGTAGCTGTTGCACTCACACTGGGTCTCTGATAAGCGACTGACGAAAGGACGGAATAATATTCAGCCTCAATATTTTTCATGTTTGCTCTGATTGAATGGTTGTTCAATAAAATCTCGTTTATGTATTGCGACAAACTCATTGAAACCGAAGCAGACGACGAATGCGGAAAAATCAAGATTACTAAAACCGCTAACAACTTAAGAATTTTGTTTTTCATG
>JAFSKE010000126.1 GCA_017449135.1 Synergistaceae bacterium | reverse complement strand
TGTAACAATAATTTTAGGATTTAGCAAAAGTAATTGAGCCTCTAAAAATTCACGACACGCTAAAATTTCGGATTTTAACGGATTTCGATTATTCGGAGGTCTGCACTTAATTGTATTCATGATGTAAATCGAACTTCGTTTTATGTTACCGCCTTTTTCGATTATGTCAGTCAATTTCTGTCCTGCTTTACCGACAAACGGCCTCCCTTGAATGTCCTCATCTTCTCCGGGAGCTTCACCAATCATTACTACTCTGCAACCTGTCTGCAAACCTTCACCAAAAACTGTATTCTTTCGGGTTTTGCAGAGTTCACAGTTTTCGCACTTTTCGACACGGCGTTTTAATTCTTCCCAAGCATTATTAATATCAATCATTTCTCATAAAAATATCTCATTAACTCTAATATTAACCTGTCTGATTTCCATTCCCGTGAAAAAACTCAAGCCCATTCTGATTTTCCGCTGCAGGGTTTTAGCAATGGACAAGGCACTGCGATTCCCTAAATTCAAGTCTATTTCGATACTTACACGAATTTTATCATCATAAGTCTCAATATCGACCTCACGAATTTTTCTAACATGGCCTTCGTGAGAGATTAATTTTTTGCACATTGCCATTAAAGCGTCAGAACTGATAACAACTTTCCCATTAAAGCTGAATAACGGTTTAACGATTGTATTTCGTGATTCGTCTTTGTCACGGCCTCTGAAAAATCCTCGAATCTGACTTACAAGTTTACCGGCAAAATTATTCTGAATCTGGGCTTTTGCAACGGGTACGACATGCTGCTTCTTTTCACGACGTTCACGCAAAGCTGCTTCGATTTCTTCGGAACTTGAAATATCTGTAATATTTATGATTTTTACGGGATTGTTTAAGCCTAAACGGGAGATAATTTTGTCAATCATGCCTTCAGAAGTTGCAAGAATCATTAATTTCTTAGGCGGATTTCGGGTTAAATATCTGACAACTTCATTCCTGTGATCTTCATATTCAAATATTGCCCGTTTAATGGCTCTTAACCTGTTAATTTCGGATTTCGCACTTCGACCGGCCAAGATTCTCCCACGTGAAATTACAAGTCCGTCATCAATGATAACGTCAATTCCATTTTGTTTAGCTACGTGAGTTGCTCTATGGCTTTTTCCTGTTCCTGCAGGGCCTACAAAAGCATAAATTTCGATTTTTGATAGTTCATTGGAGTTCAACATTAGCCCCCAAAGATCTTAATTTCTTGTCTATGGCCTCATAACCCCTCCAGACGTGAACCATATCTTCGACCTTAGTTTCTCCCTCTGCTGCAAGTCCCGCAATAATCAGCGCTGCCCCTGCCCTCAAATCCGTAGCTTTTACCGCAGCACCCTGCAATTTCTCAACGCCCCGAATAATTGCTACATCACGCGAAATTTGAATATCAGCCCCCATTCTGTTTAATTCCTGAGCATATAAAAATCTCGCCTGGAAAACACTTTCTTCAATCGTGCTGACACCTTTAGCAAGTGATAAAGCAGCCGCCATTTGAGGTTGTGAATCTGTCGGAAAACCGGGATAAGGCATTGTCTTAATCGAAACAGGGTGTAACTTCTTCTTTGAAGGGAAGATTTCAATCATGCTTCTTTTGACGGAAAACTTTGCACCGCTCTCCTCAAGTTTTGCTAAAATCGCATCTATGTGAGACGGGACAATATCCTCAATTTTGATGTGTCCGTTAGTCATCACCCCTGCAAGAATATATGTACATGCTTCGATTCTGTCGGGAATAACCTTTTCACGCCCCGAATGAAGTTTATCAACTCCTAATATCCTAACGCCTCCGACACTTTCAGATTCTACGGTAACGCCCATACATCGAAGGACATTAGCAAGATTATCAATTTCGGGTTCACGAGCGACATTTTCGATTATTGTCTCGCCCTGTGCCAATGCTGCAGCCATCATCAAATTTTCAGTTGCTCCGACGGAAGGGAAATCAAGATAAATTCTTCGGCCTCTTAATCTTCCGTTTACTCTGGCATGAACAACCCCGTTTTGAATTTCGATTTCGGCTCCCATCTGCTTTAATCCTTTAAGGTGTAAATCAATCGGACGGCTTCCAATCGAACAACCTCCGGGCAAAGGCAACGAGACCCTCCCGCAATTAGCTAACAAAGGCCCTAAAACCAATGACGATGCACGCATTTTTCGAGCTAAATTTTCGGAGACTTCCCACTTTAATTCATCAGGAACACGAAAAACGACCTGAGAATTTTTGTTATCACGTTTAACATCGATTTCAACGCCTAAAGATTTTAACGTCTCAATCATTGTGTTAATGTCATAAAGATCAGGGACGTTATCAAGTGTTAATGTCTCCCCCTTCAGCAACAGACACGCTGCCATAACAGGTAATGCAGCATTCTTAGCACCTTGAGTTTTTATCGTGCCTTTCAGGGGAATACCGCCGTTAATTTTCATTACGTTCTCGATTTTTATTCAGCCTCCTCAAAAATTTTTCTGACATCTTCATTGTCATTATTCTTTGCAAGTTCTTTTATCGTTCTGCCGTTAATATCCTTAACGCTTAAATCTGCTCCGGCCTCGATTAAAAATTTTGCAACTTCGGGACTTCTGCTGTATTCCGCAGCACCCATTATTGCGGTTCTTTCGAGATAATTTTTAGCGTTAATGTCAGCTCCATTATCTAACAAAATTTTTATGATTTCCGGATTTGAATTATATCCTGCAGCACCGACTAAAGCTGTGATTAAATCTGTTTCACTTGGTTTTGCAGCTTCAATTAAAATTTTCAAAACTTCGGGATTTTTGTTGAATGTTGCACAGCCTGTGAAAGGAGTTTTATCGAAACGTTTAGCGTTAATGTCAGCTCCCTGTTCAAGCAAAAATTTCACGGCTTCAGGGTCTTGATTCCATTGTGAGGCTTCTAATAAGGCAGTGTCTCCGAATTTGTCCGCCGCTTTAACGTTTAATCCTTTGTCGACCAAAAATTTCAACGTGTCTTTCTTATGATTTTTTGCTGCAATGATTAATAAATCCGCTCCGTTTTTGTCTGTTAAAGTTAAATCCGAACCTGCATTGACTAAAAGTTTTACAACATCGCCATCATTGAGACGACCTGCAGCGTACATTAAGGCATTTTTCCCGTCTTTGTCTTTAATATTTACGTCGGCTCCCAAATCAACGAGGGATTTAACGTTTTCTCCCCTCCACGAAGCAGCAGTCATTAAAGCCGTCTTTCCGTCATTATCTTTTGCGTTAATGTCAGCTCCGGCCTTCACAAGAAATTCAAGAGGCTCTGAAGTTTCCCATTTTCTGGAAGCCGCAAACATTAAAGGCGTTATACCGTATTGATTTTTAGCGTTGACATCAGCACCTTTTTCGACCATTGATTTTATGAAATCGAATGTAACATTTTCTTCGTTGAACAAAACATTCAACAATTCTTCCGTTCTCTTAGCATCTTTTTTGGGTTTCATATTCACAAAAAAAGACACAACTACAATAACCGCCACAAGTAAAACAAAGCTCCATTTAACGAAAAACGTTTTTTTCATGTTAATAAACACTCCTTAACTGAAATAATTTTTTATGGCCTCATGGATTTTTTTGCTCGCTGTTCCATTTCCAAAGGGCATTGTATTTTTAGCAATTATCTTTTTCAAGTATTCGGGGTCATTAAGAATTTTTATTGCTTCCTCAAAAATATTTTTCCGTTCAGTTCCTACAAGAATACAAGTTCCGTGCGTTATTGCCTCCGGACGTTCCGATAGTGTTCGCATGATTAAAACAGGCTTGTTCAATGCACTCGCTTCCTCTTGAACTCCCCCGCTGTCTGACAATATAAAAACGCTCTTATTCATGGCATTTACAAATTCGGGATAATTCAACGGTTCCGTGAAAATTACGTTATCGCTAAAGTCTTTCAGGCAGTCTTTTATCACATTTCTGACAATCGGGTTTTTATGTAACGGAATTAAAAATACTACATCATTGCGGATTTTTATAATGTCAGAAACTGCAGCACAAATTCCCTTTAACGTTTCGCCCCACGATTCACGCCTGTGTGCTGTCATTAAAACCATCGGACGATCGTTATCAACCTCTCTGTCAGAAAGGGGAGACTTTGCGTCTTCAAGAATTGTATACAACGCATCTATGACAGTGTTTCCAGTTACTAAAATTTTCTCGCTCGAAATTCCTTCACGCAGTAAATTATTCTTGTCTCCTTCGGTCGGGGCAAAATATAAACTTGCTATCCTGTCCGTCAAAACCCGATTAGCTTCTTCGGGAAACGGCAAATATAAATCGTTGCTCCTTAAACCTGCTTCGACATGGCCGACCGGAATTTTCCTGTAAAACCCCGCCAACGCCGCCGCAAAAGTTGTCGAAGTGTCGCCGTGTACCAAAATCATATCCTGCTTGAAAGTATCTAAAAACTTCCCGACACCCTCAAGAACACTCGATGTTATATAATCAAGCGACTGTTTTTCTTTCATTATGTTCATGTCAACGTCAGGAACTATTCCGAAATCCCTTAACGCCTGCTGTAACATGTCCGTGTGTTGTCCCGTCGCTAAGGTCGTAACGTGAAAATCAGGATTATTTCTTAACTCCAATATCACAGGAGCCATTTTTATTGCTTCAGGTCTCGTGCCTGCTACACATGTAATATTTTTCATGATAATCTTAAATATAATTCCAGTCCCAAAAATAACATTAATACCTGCAAACTCAAAATTATGCTTACTGTTAAAATATTTGAGCCCGTCAACGAAATTAAAATGTGATGAAGATGTTTCTTGTCAGGATAAAACGGGGATTTTCCCGATAACATTCGTCTTGTAAATGCCGTCAATGTATCTACAACCGGAATACCTCCGAATAAAATTAAAAGCAATATTAACTCATAAATTTTTAATTCTTTTATTGTCGTCAAAGCTATCATTACAAAGTGAGACGCAAACAAATACCCCAACAATGTACTTCCGCCGTCTCCCAAAAACGTTTGAGCAGCAGGGAAATTCCAGCATAAAACCCCCAGAGCCATTGCACCCGTGAAAATCCCTGCGTAAGACCTTCCCATTAAAAATAATGCTACTGACGACGCTATGAAAATCGAAATGCAAAGTCCGTTCATTCCGTCGATTAAATTATAGGCACTCGTAACACCCGCTATCCATAAAACCGCAAAGGCACTCAAAACGAAATTTAATCTCAAAGGGTAAACAACAAGAAATGCAGCAAATAAATGCAGAACTAATCTTAAATACGGCGATAACGAACACATATCATCAAGATAACCGCACAAAAATATTAATGTTCCGCCTGTTGCTATGTAACGCAATTCGGGGATTTTATCCGACATTAAAACCGACATTAACAAATATCCTGCCCAAATTCCTATTCCTGCACCGCGAGGCATTTTACCCTTGTGAATTTTTCGTGCGTCGGGAATGTCAATTATCCCGTAAATTCCAGCAAGTTTTATCGAGATTGGGGCAGTCAGTCCACCCCAAAAAAACCCGATTATTATCGAAATTAATAATTGAACGTCAAGCAATTTATTCTATTATTTTGTTCCGAATAATCTGTCCCCTGCATCTCCAAGACCGGGAACGATGTATTTGTGTTCGTTGAGATGTGAATCCAGTGCAGCGATAAATATCGAAACATCAGGGTGATCCTCATGAACTTTGTTAATCCCGTCAGTAACTCCGATTAAGCAGACAAGTGAGATTTTTTTGCCGCCTCGTTTCTTAATCAGACTTATCGCAGCAGAAGCAGATCCGCCCGTTGCAAGCATCGGGTCAAGAACAAAGATTTCACGTTCTTCAATGTCAAACGGAAGTTTGCAATAATATTCGACTGGTTCAAAAGTCTCGGGGTCTCTGTACAATCCGATATGGCCGACTTTTGCATTCGGAACGACTGATAAAATTCCGTCAACCATTCCTAAACCTGCTCTCAAAACGGGAACTAATGCTAACTTCTTTCCTTCAATCGTCTTAACCGTTGTCTCAGTTATGGGCGTTTGAATTTTCTTGTCGGTTAATGGCAGTGAACGGGTAATCTCATATGCCATTAAGCCGGCTATTTCCTGCACAAGTTCCCTAAACTGTTTAACGCTGGTATTAACGTCCCTGATAATTCCGACTTTGTGCTGAACAAGTGGGTGATTAAAAATTACTACGCGTCCTCCGCCTGGAGTTGCTATATGCAAAGTTGACTTTTCAGCTTTTGCGATTTTGTTAATCCTCTGAATGTGCCTTCCGCCTTCAAACTCGGTATCAAGCCATGCCTCAAGGATTGCAGGGACTTCTTCGGGGGTAATTAATCTTCCGCCCATTGTTAAGACATTAATATTGTTGTGAGCTTTTGCAATTTTTGCAGCGTCAGGAGTGTTGCAGGGAATTGCTCTAATTCCGGGAAATTTATTCGCAGCTATTGCAATTCCAAATCCCGTTCCGCAGGCCAAAACTCCTAAATCAGCAGTTCCGTCAACCATTGCACCGGCAACTCTTAATGCAGCATCGGGATAATCATCATTTTTATCTATTTCATAAGGGCCGACATCAAGAATATCTATGTTCCGCGATTTCAAGAATTTCAAAACCGCATCTCTGAGGACATAACCGCCGTGATCACAGCCAAAAGCAATTTTCATTAATTTTAGTCTCCTTCATGAAAAATTTTATTATTTATATTATAACAATAAAAAATCTCCCCTTAAACAAAGAGGAGAATATTATTCTTCGACATTATCGTGATAGCCTGAGACTTGAATTTTTTTCTCGCTGGCGATCTCTTGAATTTTTGCCTTCAACTCACAGGGATATTCACAGGCAAGACCGCAACTCGATGATAATTTTCTCGGCACCGGTGCAATTCTCGCCTGTATTCCTAAACTTCTGAAAGTCCGTTCAAACATTAATGCGGCACTTGTTGTTTTGAATGTTGCAAGACAGCTCAATGTTTACAAATATCCTTTTGACTTCAAGATTTCAGCGGCTTTAGCGATGTGTCGTGCAGGCATTTTTATGACGGGGCCAGTACAACCCATAGCACTTTCGGCATAAATTCCTTCCTTCCAGAGAACTTTAACGGCATTTTCGATTTCAAGAACATCAATTCCGTGTAACTCATCGTCCGTAGGCTCTGCGGGAGGTGCTTTGACATCTTCTTCGGGCTGTGAGGCTTTGGGTGTTAATGCTTCGATTTCCTCGTCAAGTCCTGCCTTCTTTGCTGCTTTCAATTCTTCGGCGACTTTTTCTGGAAGACCTCCGGCGATGACTCTTGCAGTTAATGACAAAGCATTTGCAATTACAGGTGCACCGCTGGCACGTGAGACAATCGAGACAACATTTTTCCAGCCTTCACCGCATGAAGGGCCATATCCCCAGCCTGTAGCTTCGTAACTTCCTCCGGTTGTGAATGACGAAAACATTTTCATCAAAACATTTCCCGTTAAAGTATCAGTGACACAGACATCGACAGCTCCGGTTAAAATGTCATTGCCTCTTAAAACACTTCCTCCGTCGGCACGTACAGACGTTCCAAATGTGATGTCATAACCTTTGTCTTTTAAGTGCGTCAATGCCCTGAAAACAGGCTGTGCTGTGTCAACGTTCAAAATTCCGACTGTAGGATTTTTGATGCCCAAAGATTTTGCAACGGCTATTCCGTAAATGGCATTTCTCAACATTGCCTCACCTCTAACCGTTGACGATGTTCCTGTTGTCGAAGCTAAAATCATCGGACGGCCACGACCGGGCGTGAAAACTCTTCCGATTGTAGTAACGCCTAAAGGGAACGGAAAGTGCATTGCGACAGCTCCGGCAACTCTTCCGTCTTTAACACATGCTTCAAGAGTAGCAGGAATATCGCATTCAGCACACTCAATATATTCTAAGTCTTCATATCCTTCAACTTTAGGACCGATTAAAACGGGAATAACGTTATTTGAATTTTGCAAGGCCATTCTTGCAGCTAAAGCGATTTCCTTAGCTCCGTGTTCAGAACCTGAAGCCATTAAACCGACACGATATTTTTTCCCACCGTTTTTAGCACTTTCGATAATGTCATTGAGAGCATCACCGACTAATTTTTTAATTGCGTCAGACATTTTATGCCAACTTTCCGGCGACTTCGCTCAACGCCTCAAGAATCATAGCTTTAATGTCATCTTTGCTGACTTGTGTCTGTGCCTCGACTTTTTCGGGAGCTTCAATCAGGAACGATGCACCGTCAGCAAGGTTTGTCAATCTTGCAAGGAATAAACTTCCTTTTCCGATGATCATTGCACGCTTGATTTTACCCTCTTTGATTAATTCACATGCGGGGCCAATGAACGGAACACCTGCGGGAATATGTCCCTGAGTATGAGCGTAACCGATTGTGCCGTGTTCTTTTATAAATTTCATCATGTCGGCTTTTTCGATTGCTTTTTTCATGACGGCCAAAGCTGCTATCATTTTGATATTTGCAAGGGGAACGTTTCCGGCTCCTGCGGGTTCTGTGATTTCGTGGTTTTGAAGTTCGGGAGCAAATCTGTCAACATCAGCGAATGTCAAGCCTGCTGCCTGTAATGGCTCAAACGTCAAAGCACTTGTTACGGCCTGAGGAGCACCGCCTGCACCGACTGTATGCTTGCCCAAAACATCGAGACGCATTACGGGGTTAGTTCCGTCATCGGGGACTATCAAAACCGCAAAACTTCCTACGCAATCCTCAAGAGCCAATAAACCTTTTTTAACGTGATCTCTTGAGTTCATATACAATTTTGGAATTGAACCGCCTGCAACGACAGCAATATTTTTCCTTGCACCCGCAGCAACCTGAGACGCAGCGTTAATCATGGCATTAACAGGACCGGCACAGAAGCCTCTGACATCACAGCCCGAAGCATTAACACAGCCAGCAACTTCTGCAATAGCCTTCGCAAAATTTCCTCCTGCTCTCTGTCCGACATCTCCTGCTCCTTCTTCTGAACATTCGATTACGAAATCTAAATCAGTGGGATTAAGTCCGCTGTTTTTGAGAAGGTGTAAAAGTGCTAAAACTCCTGATGCCTTGCCCGCTAAGTTTTCGAGTAAGACATGAGCCGTTAAACATTGATCCGTAGGGTGTCCTGAACGAATGCAGCCAACGGGTTTTCCGTCATGATATAAATATAATCCTGCACGTTCTTTAACTTCGGTGTCGATTTCTGAAATTTCGTGCATGTTTTTGGGACGGATTACACGTTTAACGATTGCTTCGGTGATGACGGGATCTTCGGCTAATTTTTTGCTGACTTCTTCGGCGAAAGATTTTTCAAGCCATACAAGTTCAAACTCATCACAAGCTGAAATCAACCCCAAAAATTCATCTTCGGGCATTAATTCACCGAATTTTCCATAACGTTTTGATTTCTCATCGGGAAGAGGATTATTAACCCAGCCTGCAGGGAGTGCTTCAAACTCTTCATATGAAATTCCGCCGATGTAAGTCTGATTCGGTGCATAGTGAAGTGCATGATCATAGCTCTGTAAAAATTTGGGGAGAGCGTCTAAATATTCCTGTTCTTTTCCGCTGTGAAAAGCCTCATAGGGTGTTCCGCCGTAATGGCTTCCTGTTTCGGGAGCATGATTGAGACAATATGAATAACTTTTAATTCCGACTTTTGACATTTTCTATAATCTCCTAAAAAAATGCCTCCCCGTAATGAGAGGCTGTAATTTCAATGTTACTATTCAATAACGTTTTTGCTGTACTGATCACGCATTCCCTTAACTGCTTCAGCTAAGGCATCGGGTTCGAGTACCATTTCCATCATGGAAATCTGTTCTTCCCAAGCTGCGGGGTCGCATTCGGCTCTGATTATCGGGTCAAAAATGTGATATACAGGGAGTTCCAACGAAACTCCGGCGAGTGGGCCTGCATAAGTGGGATCTCCTGCTGTAACTGTCTCGGCATAAATTTCTGCGCCTTCTGCGTCAGAAGATCCGAGAATTACAACACAATCCGTACCATATTTTTCTCCAGCATCTTTAACTCTCTGCTGGTTCTGCAAGTCCATCGCACCTGCGGCCGTTCAGACAAAACATTCGGTGGCTGAGAAAATAATCTCTGCTCCGCTGTCCTTCAAACATGCTTCCATTGCAGGACCGGGAACACCATCACGTTCACCGAGAAGCAATAATTTTTTCCCTGCAAGTTTACCCATGTTTGAAACACCTTCCTTTCTAAAGATTATATTAATAAATTTTTTCGCTGCTTTTGATGAAATTATTTAAGCTGATTTTTTATTCCGTTAAAAAACACTTTTTTACTTCAAACCTAAGAACGCAATTTTATGCACAAAGTTCATCGACTTTAGCTGTGATTTCCTCGATTGTGAGGCCGTCTCCGCCAAGTCTTGCAACTTCCTGACCGTCTTTGAAGAATAAAAACGTAGGCTGAGCCATTACTGCGGGTCTGACCATCATTGAAACTCTGCGGTTCTTTGATGTATCGACTGAGCAGAATTTGAATTTACCTTCGTATTTCGGATTATCAGCAAGTTCGTGATACTTCGGCATCAGAGCCATACACGGTCCGCATTTAGGCCCCCAGAAATCGAGAACTGCCGGTAACGGACTATTTTTGAACTCTGCTTCAAAATTTTCTTTTGTAATTTCAGTAATTGCCAATTTAGTTTTCACCTCTTTCCCATAATTAATTTATGTTATTTTCCAAAACGCAGTTATTTTAGTCAATACGTATTTAATACATTTTCAAAATAATATTTTTCATTATGGCGGAGTTTTATCTTAATATGTAAAATTTTTTACGCTGATGAAATTATTATTTATTATTTATTCCTAAGATTTTTTAACACTTTATTTACTTGTCGTTTTTTTATGATTTTATTCATTTAATTTTTTAAGGATGTGAAATTCAATAATGAAACTTGAGATCGGAGCATTCCACGTCAAGGACATTAAATTTGGAGATAAGACAGCTTATTCTTCAGGTGTTCTGACGGTGAATAAAGAAGAACTGCTCAAAGTCGTAAAAGAAGATGAGCATATTACAACTGCGGATTTTAAGATCGTACACCCCGGCGACAACGTGATTTTATGCCCCGTCAAAGAGGCTGTTGAAATGCGTTGTAAAGTTTCGGGCGGACACGGAATTTTTCCCGGCGTTCTTTCAGAAATGGAAGTAGCAGGTTCAGGCCGTACACATTGCCTTCAAGACTGTTCGTTAATAATAGTCGGTGAACACGCAGGCGGCTTCCAGGACGGTGTTATCGCTATGGGCGGAAAATATCAGCATCATACAATTTTCGGCGACATGGTGAATTTAGTTTTGGTAGCTGACACTGACGAAGATTTTGAAAGACACGAACAGCAGAAGAAAAATCACGCTCTTCGCTGGGCAGGAATGAGACTTGCTGAATATATCGGACAGTGCGTAAAAGATTTAGAGCCCGAAAATATTGAAGTCTATGATTTACCTGCTATCAACGAAAGAGGCCCCGAAGTTGACAAATTGCCGAGAGTAGTTTACGTTTTACAGCCTCAAACCCAAATGGAAGCAATGGGCTATAACACGTTAATTTACGGCTGGGACGGAAATCACATATTGCCGACATTCATGCACCCGAATGAATTATTAGACGGCTGTATGGTATCGGGATCATTCATGCCGACATCATCAAAAATTTCGACATACGAATTTGCGACTAACCCAATGATTAAAAAATTGTATGAACAGCACGGAAAGACAATTAATTTCTTGGGCGTTATAATGTCAACACTTAACGTTAAAATGGACGAAAAAGTCCGCTGCGTTAAAATGGCTGGACAAATCGCAACAAGTCTCGGAGTTGATGCTGCTGTAGTAGCTGAAGAAGGTTACGGAAATCCCGACGTAGATTACACAGCAATGATGGTTGAACTTGAAAGGCTCGGAATTAAGACAATCGGACTTTCAGACGAATGCACGGGACGTGACGGAGCTTCTCAACCGTTAGTCTCATTGAACCCCATAACAAACGCACTTGTAACTACAGGCAACGTTTCACAGATGTATGAATTTCCCGCAGGAATGGAAGTTATCGGCGAACTTGAAGCACTTGCACGAGACGGAAATTCGGGCGGTTGGGAAGGCTGTATAAGACCTGACGGATCATTCGTAATGGAAAACAACGGAATGTTCTGCGCAAATCATATCAGTGGATATTCAAAGAGAACATGTGCGGATTTCTAAGGAATAAAGGGGTGAGAAAAATATGAAAGCTATTCATTACATTAACCAGTTTTTCGGACAGATCGGCGGAGAAGAAAAAGCTGACCAGACACCGATTTTTCATGACGGTTTAATCGGCTGTTCGATGATGTTAAACGCAATGGTTAAGCCCGACATCGAAGTTACAAATACAATCGTTTGCGGAGATAACTACATCACGAATCATACTGACGAAGCATTGAAGGAAATTTTTGCGTTCCTTGACACGAAGGAATTTGACATTTTCTTTGCAGGCCCTGCATTCATGGCTGGACGTTACGGCGTAGGCTGTGGAATAGTCTGCAAGGCAGTCAGCGAGAAATATCACGTTCCCGTAATTACTTCAATGAATGAAGAAAATCCCGGCGTTGAAGAATACAAGGCAGTTGCTTACATTTTCAAGGGCGGTCGTAAATCAACGTTCATGAAAGCAGATGTTACGGCAATGGCGAATTTTGCGAAGAAGATTGCGAAGGGTGAAACGTTATTGCCTGCTGCTCAGGAAGGATATTTCCCACGAGGTATTCGTTCCGAAATTCCCGAACCTAACGGGATTATGGCAGCCGACAGAGTTATTGACATGCTCCTGAAGAAGATTAAGGGCGAACCTTTCCAGACGGAGTTAATAATTCCTGCAATGGAGAAAATCCCGCCTGCCGAACCCGTTAAAGATTTAAGCAAGGCAACAATCGCTCTTGTATCTTCAAGCGGTGTCGTTCCCGTTGATAACCCTGACAGGATTCAGAGTGCATCAGCTCAAAAGTGGGGAAAGTATGACATTTCAAAACTTGATAACCTTCCTGAAGGAGTATTCAAGACGATTCACGCAGGATTTGACCCCGCAGCGATGTGTGCAGTACCCGACAGAGGTATCCCGCTTGATGCAATGCGTTATTTCGAGAAACAGGGAAAAATCGGAAAAGTTTATGATTATTTCTATGTTACTGTAGGAACAGGGACAACACAGGCATTTGCTGCGAAATTCGGAAAGGAAATCGCTAAAGAACTTCACGATGCAAATGTTGATGCCGTAATTCTCACGTCAACCTGAGGAACTTGTACTCGTTGCGGTGCAACGATGGCAAAAGAAATTGAGCGTACAGGTATTCCCGTAACAGTTATGTGCAATTTGATTGACGTTGCTAAAACGGTCGGATCAAACAGAATGGTTCAGACGGTTTCAGTTCCTTATCCTTTAGGAGACCCCGAATTAAGCAAAGAAGCAGAATGGCAGTTACGAACAAGCCGTGTCGAAGCTGCATTGAATGCACTTGCTACGAAGGTCGAAGAGCCTACGGTATTCCCGTCGAAATTCTAAATTCTTAAATAATGCTGGAGGTCGTGTTGCCTTCAGCTTTTTTTGTGTATAAAGGAGCTGAAAAATTTATGTCTGAAAATCATTCAAGTAAATCTAATTCCGTATACTTTATTTCAATTTTAATAACGTTCGCAATCGTAGCATGGGGATTATTTTCGCCTGATAGTTTCGGAAATTTCGCAAATTCCCTGTTTGGAGGCTTAACAAAATATTTCGGCTGGGGCTATCTTCTCACGATGAACAGCTTTGTCGTTTTCTGCATTGTAATGGCTTTCAGTCGTTTTCGACATGTCAGGCTTGGAAACCCCGAAGACAGGCCGGAACACAGCAATATATCATGGTTTGCAATGTTGTTTTCGGCAGGAATGGGCGTAGGGCTTGTGTTTTACGGAGCAGGCGAACCCTTAATCCATTTCGGAAGCACCCCGTTTGGAGCAGAACCGGGATCAATTCAGGCAGCAAGGGACGCAATGCAGATTTCGTTCTTTCATTGGGGATTACACCCATGGGCAGGTTATGCAGTGATTGCAATGCCAATGGCTTATTATCAGTTTAGGAGAAATTCGCCCGGATTAATCAGTTCGTTATTTATTCCGTTAGTCGGAGAAAAAGCTGTTGACGGATTTTTCGGGAAATTTATTGACGTTCTCGCAATCTTCGCAACTCTCGCAGGAATTACGACATCATTGGGGCTTGGAACTTTGCAGTTAAACAGCGGATTAACTGAAATCGTAGGTCTTGACCGTACAACGGCAATTCAGATCGCCATAATCGTAATCCTTGCAGTGCTTTATACTGGATCGGCAGTTTTAGGGATTGACAAGGGAATTAAGTTTGTAGCAAATCTGAATTTATTAATCTGCCTTGTTTTAATGGTCGCATTATTCTTTGTAGGGCCTTCAATTTCAATTTTGGATTCATTGATGACGGGAATCGGAGATTTTATCAGCGGCTTCGTCAAGGAAAGTTTTTCAATGGCACCCTACGGAGGAAAATACGGTGAACATCTCAAGAACTGGACTTTATACTATTGGGCATGGTGGATAGCTTGGGCACCGTTTGTAGGCTCATTCGTTGCGAGGATTTCAAGGGGCAGAACGATTGCAGAATTTGTCGCAGGAGTTTTAATCGTCCCAGCACTTGGGAGTTTCACTTGGTTTGCAATTTTCGGAACGTCGGCACTTCATTTGCAGTTAGTACAGGGGATTGACATTGCAACGGAGGTTACGAAAGATATTTCGGTCGGAATTTTTGCGTTATACCGTCATTATCCTTTAGGCTTCATAATGTCTGTGATAATGCTTGTTTTGATTACAACGTTCTTTGTAACGTCTGCGAACTCAGCAACTTTTGTTTTGTCGATGTATTCTAATCACGGCGATTTGAACCCCTCAAAGTCAAAAATGGGAGTATGGGGAATTTTAATGGCAGCATTAGCAATAGTTTTGTTAATGACGGGAGGCCTTCAAAATTTGCAGACAGTATCATTGACAGCAGCCCCTCCATTTGCGATTATAATGGTATGTGCCTGCGTGTCGCTCTGGAAATCTTTGAATAAGGACGAACACGAAGGTAAACTATAAAATTTTAGGAGATTTAGCAAATGTCAGATACGAGGCAGAGATTAAAAGAAATTCCGGGAATGGATATAATTTTGAATTATGATTGGGTTCAAACATGGTCAGAGAAAATCGGCAGAATTAGAATTAAGCGAATAATAAATCAGGAACTAAACGAAATCCGAAAAAGTATTCTCAATGACGAAAACTTTGAATTTAACGCTGAAACATTCAAAAATTCCTGCTTAAATTCTTTTGTCTTTGCCTCACGACCGAATTTGAAACGTGTGATTAATGCTACGGGAGTTGTGATTCACACGAATTTGGGAAGGTCTTTAATCGCTCCCGAAGCCGTTAAAGCAATGTCCGAAATAGCATTATGCTATTCAAATTTAGAATATGACTTGAAAGCAGGTACAAGGGGTCAGAGAAATTCGTTAATCGAGGATTTATTATGTTCGATAACGGGTGCAGAAGCTGCCTTTGTCGTTAATAACAACGCAGGTGCAGTGATGTTGTGCCTTGCTGCATTGGCGAAAAATTCAGAAGTCGTAATGTCGAGAGGCGAGCTTGTCGAGATTGGCGGAAGTTTCAGAATACCCGACATCATGGAATTATCTGGAGCAAAGTTAATCGAATGTGGAACTACGAACCGGACACATTTATATGATTATGAGCGTGCAATAACCGAAAACACGAAAATGTTATTGAAGATTCACCCGTCGAATTTCAGGATTGAAGGTTTCACGACATCACCAGAACGAAGGGATTTAGCGAAACTTTCACGGGACAAAAATTTAATTTTCATGGAAGATGCAGGGAGCGGATTATTAGTTGACGGCGAGATAATTAATCTTCCCTCAAATTCAAACGAAATCACGATTAAATCAT
This sequence comes from Synergistaceae bacterium, assembly GCA_017449135.1. Classification (GTDB taxonomy): domain Bacteria; phylum Synergistota; class Synergistia; order Synergistales; family Aminobacteriaceae; genus JAFUXM01. The sequence goes on along the minus strand of JAFSKE010000126.1, from coordinate 9,334 downwards.
GCCTTGAACACGGTGCAGACATCGTAACATTTTCGGGCGATAAAATTCTTGGAGGGCCTCAAATCGGAGGAATTGTAGGGAAAAAAATTCTCATCGACAAAATCAAAAAATATCCTATGGCAAGAGCTTTAAGAGTTGATAAAGTTACAATGGCAGGGTTTGAGGCGACTTTGAGATTGTACGCACAGGGACGTTATGACGAAATTCCGACGTTAAGAATGCTGCGGTTAAGTTCTGATTTCATGAAGGATAAAGCTGTCGAATTGGCCGAAAAACTTTCACATAAAATTAACGCTGAAATCAGGGTTTTGCCGGTTGAAGATGCAGCAGGCGGGGGATCATGTCCAGAAATAAAGTTAGATGGTTTCGGAGTTTCGATAAAGCATAAAAATTTCGGAGCAGGCTACGTTCAGAAATTGTTGAGAGGGCTTGAAGTTCCTATTTTGTGCGGTGCAAGGGAGGACGAAATCGTTTTACATGTCCGAACACTTCAAAAAACTGATTATGACGTTGTTATTAACTCATTGGAGAAGATATTAAATGCGTGAAATTTCGTTAGTCTTAGGCACAGCGGGACATATTGATCACGGTAAAACGGCTTTGATTAATGCTTTAACGGGTATAAACTGCGACAGATTAATCGAGGAAAAGAAGCGTGGGATTACGATTGAATTAGGCTTTGCACCTTTGAAACTTGACGATGACAGGGTTGTGAGTGTTATTGACGTTCCAGGCCATGAAAAATTTATCCGTCAAATGGTTGCAGGGGCTTCGGGAATTGACGCAGCGTTATTGGTTATTGCAGCCGATGAAAGTGTTATGCCTCAGACCCGTGAACACTTGGCAATAATGGAATTGTTGGGAGTTCATGACGGTTTAATCGCCGTTACAAAAATTGACAGAATCAAAGACGAAGAGGGAATGTTAGAGCTTGTAATTGATGATGTCAGGGAATTTGTGAAAGGTACGTTCCTTGAGAATAAGCCGATAGTACCTGTATCTTCAATAACAGGTGAAAATCTTGAAAATCTCAGAACTGAAATTAAGAATTTAATTGACAGGGTGAAAATCAGGCCTCGAAGCGGAGCATTTTTCCTGCCTGTTGACAGAGCGTTTGTAATTTCGGGTTTTGGAACTGTAGTAACAGGAACGGCTTATCATGGAACATCACACCCAAATGACAAGATCGAAGTTTTGCCTTCGGGGCGTGAAGGGAGAATTAGGACATTGCAAGTTCACGGTCAAAACGTCGAAAGTGCCTACGCAGGCCAGAGAGTAGCAATAAATCTCGCAGGAATAGACATTGACGAAATCTCAAGAGGCGATGTTGTCTGTCATAAGGGAGTTTTTAAGCCTACAAAATGCTTTGAAGCCATGATTAAGTTGATGTCAGAAGTCAAGGAACCGTTAAAACATTGGCAGAGAGTTCATATATGCACGGGAACGTCGGAAATTTTAGCGAGAGTATCCTTGTTGAAGTCTAAATTTATCGAACCCGGCGAGGAACAGCCTGCACAGTTAGTTCTTGAGGAGCCTGTAGTCTGTACATACGGTCAGAAATTCATAATCAGGTTTTACAGTCCTTTAATCACAATCGGGGGCGGGGAAATAATTTACCCATATTCCTACAAGCCGAGAGGAGCAGCAGCACGGTCAAAAATTCTTGAACGCATTAATAATCTGTCAAATTCAAGAACTCCCGAACGACGTTTTGAGTATCTAATCCATGAGTTCGGCAAAATCGATAAGTCTGAAGCATTGTTGTTAATACAGGATATTTCGGAGAATGTCGAAAAGCTCGCAGGAGAGTTAATATCACAGGGGAAAATTCTTGAACTTGATAATAATTATGTCTCTAAAGAATATTGTGATGAGATGTTAAATTCTCTCATAAATTCCGTAAGAGATTATCAAAATTCCTACAAATCCGAGATTGGAATACCGCTTGAAACTCTGAACTTCACGAGGGCTCTAATAAACATGGCTCTGAATAAGAATATTCTCATCTTGGCCGGAAATAAGTTACACACCCCTGACTTTGTACCCGAAAATGATGAGGAATTTGCTAAAAACATTGACATCATCAAAAATCTTTGTATTTCCCGAAAATGGCAGTTAATGACGCTTGACGAATTGCGAAAGGAAATTCACTTACCCGAAAAGGTTTTCACGAAAGTAATTCAGGCCATGAAAAACTCAAAGGAACTTGCTTTAATCCCTGAAGGTTATATTTTGGTTTCTGAACTTGAAAACGAAATGAGAGGTATTTTACATCGTCTCGGCGATAAAATCACGTTGGCTCAGGTCAGGGACGCTACGGGAAGCACAAGGAAATTTATTTTGCCGATACTCGAATATTTCGACAGCAAAGGCTACACACGGAGGGCAGGTGATTATCGTGTCATGCTGTAATTCTCAAATTGTGAAAAAGAGATTAACGGAGCTTTCTCACACCAGCGGTTGAGCAGCTAAAATAGGTCCGGAGGATCTGCATAAAGTATTGTTAAATATTCCCCAGATTTACGGTGAAAGGATTTTAGCATCTTGGAACGGTAATGAGGACGCAGCGATTTTTTCGCTTGACGAGAGACGTTACGGGATTTTGACAGTTGATTTCATAACGCCTGTTGTCGATGACGCTTTCACATGGGGACAGATTGCTGCTGCAAACTCAATCAGCGATGTATTTGCAATGGGAGGCCGTCCGATAGTTGCATTGAATGTCGTATGTTTTCCCACAAAATTTTTAGAACTTGATGTTTTGTCGAAAATTTTAGAGGGTGGTTTTGAGCGTGTCAGGAGTTCTGGAGCTTTTTTAGTCGGCGGACACAGTGTTCAAGATGACGAGCCTAAATACGGTCTTGTAGTTTACGGTGAAGTCGAAAAATCTAAATTATGGAGAACTTCGGGAGCCAAACCAGGAGACAAATTAATCCTGACAAAGCCAATCGGGACAGGAATTGCAATCACCGCAATCAAAGCTGACATGATAGAGGACGAAGCGACTTTAATTCAGGCAACGGAGAGCATGAAAAAGTTAAATGACATTTCATTACCTGACGATTTACACAAAAACATTCATGCAGCGACCGATGTAACAGGCTTTGGACTTGCTGGACACTTGGCCGATATGGTAAACGAAAATCTTGACTGCGAATTGTCTCTCTCAAAAATACCAGCGATTAAAGGCGTTAAAGATTTAGCGGATATGGGACTTGTTCCCGAAGGTGCGTATCGTAATCAGGCAGCATTTGAAAAATTCGTAGAATGTGAAAACAAAGATAATTTTTCTCAATCTGATTTTGACATGTTATATGATGCTCAAACTTCGGGAGGGCTGTTAATGGCTGTAAGTCCGGAGAAATCTGACGAACTCTTAAATCATGTTAAAAGTAAGGGTTTTGAATGTGCTACAATTATCGGACACTTCAAAACCGGTACAGGAAAAATTAAAATTTTATAGTCAGGAGTTATGTTAATTATGTCAAAAAAGATATTTTTAGCGTTGTTAGTTTTGTTAATGTCAGTATCTCTTGTCTCTGCCGGGATAAAAAGCGACAAGTTATTTCAGGTTGCCTTGCTTCAATCATTGATGCAGGGGGAGTATGACGGCGTTATAACCGTAGGAGAATTGAAGCATTACGGCGATACTGGTATTGGAACTTTTCAATCGGTTAATGGCGAATTAATAGCTGTTGACGGGGAAGTTTATCGTGCTTTATGGGACGGGAGAGTCGAAGTTGTTGCAGATGATGAGACAGTACCCTTTGCGAACATAACATTTTTTGATGCTGATGTCAAAAAGGAAAATGTTGATGCAGCCTCAATCGATGAACTGAAAAAAATTCTTTCTGACATCGCAAATCAGAATGGCCGAAATCAATTTTACATGGCAAAAATAACCGGATTAATGCCTTCAATGAATGTCCGCAGTGAATTAGCTCAGGAAAAGCCATATAGAACCCTTGACGCTGCACTTAAAACGGATCAGAGGGAATTTAACTATTCAGATATTAAAGGGACTGTTATAGCCCTTTATTGCCCCGAATACATGGACGGACTTAACACTCCCGGCTGGCATTTGCATTTTGTCTCGGAAGATGGTAAAAAAGGCGGTCATGTCTTGGAACTTTCAGCGAAGAATTGTTTGGTTGAATTTGATGTTATCAGCGAGTTTGCAATGTTAATACCTAACAGAGAAAGTTTTAATGACAAAGATTTAGCCGTTGACATGAAAAAAGCAATCGAAGAAGTAGAAGTTAAAAAATAATTCTTGAAAGGAAGTTTATTTATCATGGAAAAACACGAACTTGTTATTATCGGTGCAGGTCCTGCAGGAATGTCTGCAGCAATTTACGGACGAAGAGCCGGACTTGATGTTTTGTTGCTTGAGAGAGCAGCTACGGGCGGTCAGATTAACATAACTGACGAAATCGAAAATTATCCCGGTGTCGCTCATGCTACAGGCCCCGAAATCGGCGAAATGCTGAAAAATCACGCTCTCAAATTCAACACTGAAATCAGAATGGTTGACAACAGCAAAGTTGAATTAAGAGGCGACAAAAAAATTGTCATCACCAAGAAGGGAAATAACACCAACGAGATCGAAGCTGAAGCAGTAATCGTTGCAACAGGTGCGCATTTCAGACGTTTAGGCTGTGAGGGAGAAGCTGAACACATCGGACAGGGCGTTAGTTTCTGTGCAGTCTGCGACGGAGCATTCTTTGAGGATTTAGAAGTCGCAGTTGTCGGAGGCGGAAATACTGCGGTTGAAGAGGGCGGATATTTAACGAAATTCGCATCAAAAGTCTACATAATTCACCGTAGAGACGAATTTAGAGCTGACAGGGCAGCAATAGCTCAGGCACTTGCAAACCCGAAGATTGAACCCGTCTACAACACAGTAGTAGAAAAAATCGAAGGGGACGGAATGGTTGAAAATCTCGTTTTGAAAAACGTCAGAACAGGCGAAATTTCAAATCTTCCAGTGTCAGGGGTATTTATGTTTGTCGGACAGGAACCCGATGATGAATGCGTCAGAGGTCTTGTTAAGGCTGAAAAAGGCGGCTGGATTATCACAAATGACCACATGGAAACTTCGGTCGAAGGAATTTTTGCTGCGGGCGATGTCAGAAGCAAATATCTCCGTCAGGTTATAACTGCTGCTGCTGATGGTGCAGTTGCTGCAATGGCTGCTTCGTCATATATCAATGAACAGTTGCATCTTCGTTCAACACTTTTAGAGCCTGAAGAGGTTAAAGCGTTCTTCTATTCAAGCATTGACGAGAATCAGGTTAAATGTTCAAACGCCGTTGAGACATTCGCAAAATCAAAAGGAATAAAAGTTCCGGTTATTGACGGTTACAGAAATGCAAGAATGACCGAAAAGCTTGGACTTACAGGAAAACTCCCTGTAATTGCGAAAATCAAGAAGGGTGTTGTTGCCGAGACTGTGGAAATTAAATCCGAAGCCGACATCGAAAAAGCATTAGCATAAGTGAAAAGTTTATTATTACTGTTTAATTCGTTATTACCCTGCTGGGATCATGAGACTGTGATTCTGGCGGGGGAAAACCCTAATAATTTAGATTTGCTCGTAAAGTCGGGCGATTTAATGAAAATATCCTCTGCTTACGTTCTGACCCCTCAAGGAATTAAGACCCGTGAAAATGTTTCAAGAGAATTATTTGTGCCATTAACGCCGCATGGAGAAATTATCATTGATTGTTCAAGAGCCGATGAAATGCTTGAATTAAATTTAATGACACAGTTATTGGACAGGGCATTTGTTCAGGATTGGGGAGTTAAAGAAGTTACGACGCGTGAAAATTTCCCGATTATGCCATGTTTGAGAGATGACGAATATTTCAAATTTGAAGGCAGTAAAGTTATAGCGACATGGCCTAAACATGAGTTAATAAAAAAATTTCTTGATTCGTTTCCTAATTGGGGAGTGAGTGCAAGAAAATTTGATGCTCCAGGACAACAGGCACTTGATGATTTCGCAGAGAAAAATAATTTACATTACGGGAATTTAACTGTTGATTATGTTTTGAGAAGCCGAGCGGATTTCAATCATTACAAAAATTACGAGCAAATGCCTTCGGATAAATTCAGATTTCTTGATTCAGATCAGTTATTCGTCCAGAAAGTTCCCGAAAATATGGAGGATTTGTTGCCGTTTATCGGGAAATTTCATATATTTTTGCTTGAACAGAGAAGAATATTTCTTCCCGGCTGGTTTGATATTGATCATGACGAAAACGAGGACTGGCATTTATTAGCTTTTGTAACCGACACAGAATCACAGCTTGAAAAACTTGTTAAGACTTTGCAGGCTTGGGGACATGATTTAATTGACCCTGTAGAACCTTTATATATTCTTGGGACAAGCATTGAGAGATTAAAAGCTCAAAAGGAACAGAAGCGCACAATTTACGATTGGTTTCAGGAAGAGACAATCAGAATCATGAGACCTGACGGTGAAGACGGAGAATAGGATTTAACCTCAGGGTTACAATCCTATCTTCCGAAATTAAACAAATTATCTATTAATTGTTGTTTGAATTGATCTTCGGTAGACTCTTCCTCTGAACCTTTTTCGCCTTTTCCAGTCGGGAATTTTAATTTCAAAGTAAATTGAGTATCCTGTTTTTGTTTTTCCTCGTTTTTGTTGAGAATATCAATCGGCAGGAAATCCTCAATAGGTTTTGTAATCTTCAAATTAAGCAGTCTTAATTCCGTCCAAGAATTTGCAAGAGTAAACGAAACATTTTGAAAATCCTTGCGTTTTGCTCCCAACATTCTCCCCGCAGCGTCCTTAAGGAAATTTGTAGCAAGTCCTCCCGTCATGTATTGAAAAACTCCCCTCATAGCACCCAATAATTGATCGAGAATTTTCAAGTCAAATCTTCCGTCGCATAATAACCTCAAATTCTTTCCTGGTATTCCCATTGAGCCGTTGACTGTAAAATATCTGTATAATCTTTCGTTTTTGTCAGCTCTTGCGCCTGTGCCTGGATTTAAGAAAACGTCTTTTCCGTCCCAAAAGAATGTTCCGCTGATTTCCTCAAAAGTAATTTTCTTTGTCGGAGTAACTTTATCGATGATTGACATTTTATGAATATATCCCGGAGATGTTTTGAATTTTCCGTTTGCAAAACTTGTCGGGAACATATTAAAACTCCCTTTTGCAGTAACTTCGACATCAACGCTTCCGACAATTTCACCTTCAGGCATAAAAGGTTTTGCGAGTTCTCCGAAATCAAGGTGTGAAACCTTTGTTTTCCCGTTCCAAGTCTTTTTATTCAGGTCAACATTTGCATTTGAATTTATAATTCCGTCGTTCAACATGGCCTTTGCGTTTTTAAGTTCAAGAGTGTTTTTAGCAGTTGAATATGTCAAAGGCAGAGAGAGATTTTTAATTTTAACTTTATCGATTAAATTAATTTCTTTTGATGAAGCATTTATTTTAATCGGCGAATTTTGTTTAGTGTCTCCCTGAACGCTGATTTTTGCGAAACCTTTAGCAATGCCTTTCATGCTGGGAACTTGTGTTGTAATGGCTTTGTTAATGTCGATAGGTTTTGTGTCAACTTTATAAGTCCAGATTTCGCCATTCTTTTTAACGTCAATGTCTGCTTCGGGCGTTAAAGCATTATCAACCTTTGCAGCTGCGTTAATGAGAAAATGATTTTGCTCCGGAGATTGTAATTTTATTTTGATGTCGCTGATTTCAGTTTTCCCGTAATAAACCGTTCTGTCAACATTCAAATTAATTTCGGGCTGTTTAACAGTTCCCTTCAACGTTGCATTGACATCTACAACTCCTTCGACGGGTGCATTTCCCATTGTGGCAGTTAATAACGGTTTCAAAGCTAATCTCTTAACGCCTGCATAAATATTAACTGAACTGTCATTAAAATTCTTCTGATTGATATTAAAGTTTCCTCCGCCTCTAATCTCAGAACCGTTGATTTTGGCTTCAAGTTTCTCAATCATGATTTTTTGAGTGTTTCCTTTAGCGTCAATTTTTGCGTTTGAAATTCTAACCATGTTTCCTGCTTTTACGTTTTCGGCTCTGACATGAGCAATCACCGAAGCATTTTTCAAAGCACCTTTGACACTTACAACCCCGCTGACCTTTCCCGAAACGGGCATTGAATTATCTTGAAGTTTATAAGCCTTTAACAATTCCGATAAATTTATTCCGTTTGTTGAAGCAGTTAAATCTATATTGGGATTATTAGTATTTTTGATGTTTATATTTCCATTAAGATTTAACGATCCGCCTTTAATTTTAGCGTCGGCATTGTTGATTTTTACGACATTATTAGCAAAACTCACGGGAATATTCAAATTTCCGAGAGGCATTCCGGAATAACCGGCGTTTAGTGCGTTGAGGTTAAAGTCTGCCTTGATTGAATTTACATCTGTATATTTCCCTGAAGTTTCGACATTGAATTTATAAGTTCCCGTTAAGCCCTTCAATTCAGAAATTATTTTCGGGTCTAAATTTTCGCTGTGTGAATTAAAAACAAAAGTGCTGTCATTCAAATTCACGTTTCCTGAAGCCTTAACAAAACCTTTGCCGAGATTGACATCTAAATTTTCGAGATTTGCGGTGTTATTTTTAGAATCATATTTCAAGTTAGCAATGATATTTGTTAAAGGTATTCCGTTTAATATTAATTTATCAGATGTTATTTTGCCGTCAACATTCAAATTATCATGAATTTTTGTATTTAACGTAATTTTCCCTGAAGGATTTTTTAAGTTTTTAGCGATGTCGGGAAAAGTTTTAGCAAGAGTATTCACGTCCAAATTCACGAGAGACACAACGGCCTGAGGTTTGATATTTCCGTTTTTATCCTGTTCAGCCTCGCCACGTGCAAATAATTTTCCTCCGAAAGCCATTCCGGTTAATGAAATTTTCGGAGCCTGTTTAGGGGTTAATTTCATGTGAGATTCTAACGATTTAACGATGTCTAAATTCATGGCCGAAATCGAAGGGATTTTTGCTTCAATGTCAGCTCTTGTGTTCTTCAAAATATTCTCGTCAGCTATCGTGTCAACGTCAAATTTAAGATAACCTCCCTCGCCTTTTAACTTTAAGTCAGGTGCAGCAAATTTACCGATTTCGTTTAATGAAATATTTTTTGCTTCTCCATTGGCTTTTATTTTCATGGTTGCGATGTCAATAAACGTATTTAGATTTAGACTTGCTGCTTTAGTGTTGAGATTTGCATTTTCGAGTTCAAAAACATTCTCGCCGTTCCATTTGAATGGCAATCTGAAATTCAACGGTATTTCCATAATGTTTGCTCTCGGCATT
>JAFSKE010000125.1 GCA_017449135.1 Synergistaceae bacterium | reverse complement strand
TGCCGGCTCCTAAACTTTTAGCGCAGTTGTTCTGTACTCCGATGTTAATAATCTGGCTGAACATCATCACCGTAAAGACAAGCGGCAAAGTCAACTGAAAGGCCGCCATAGCTTCAATGCCCAAGTAACGGCTGATGACGACACCGTTTACCAGAGAACTAATAAAAATCATCAAGTTATTGAGGATCATTTTCCACATAAAGCGGCGGTAAGTGCGTCTCAGAAGTACTTCATTCATGTTTATAAATCCTGCTGTAAAATTCCCTCAAAACGCCGAATATAATCATTTACTTGAGGCAAAAAATCTTTTTTGATTCGCTGCACTTCGTTGCTGAGAAAATCACCTGTCAGTGAAAAAATTTTCCAGAATGTCAAATACCGCAGTTCGCTGTAGGCTGTGAGCATATCCTCTAATTCATTAAAATTAATTTCATCTTGGAAGTAATGATCCCGGAAAATTTCCCATGCTTTATATACTGTTTGCACATCTAAACCTGTAACTTTTTTGGATATTTCCGGAGGAAACGTTTTTACGAACCTTATGCCGAGCATATAAATACCCATGGTGTCATAAACTGGATTTCCCACCGCAGTATCAGCCATATCTATAAGCAAGAGATTATCACCCTGAACCATTATGTTTCCTTGATGAAAATCTCCATGCAGGAAAGTTTTACGCATAGGAATAGAATCAGTCATTTTATGAAGCAAATCAAGTTCTGACTGAGTAAAAAGGTCATCTAATGCGTCAATACGGTTATGATAAATTTCAACCATTTTGGGAAAAGCTCCCGGAGCGGGCGTAAGACGATGAATATTTCGCGCTAACTCCGCACACTTTGGCATAAGATCATCAACGCGTGAAGGGTCAGCCATTACAATTTCCCAGACACTTTTTGCATCAACAAGTTCAAATATAAGCCCTAATCTTTGACCGCAGCTTACTGGTTCATAAGAAATTGCCGTAGGTACACCCAGCAAGAACGCATCTTGAGCTTTCTGACATTCTCTCTTCACTGAATCAACAGTAGCTGCATTCGGGGCGAAAAGTTTTACAATGGTATCACGATCGAGGCGATATGCTTCGCCGTATTGTCCCCGTCCGATACATGGGCAGCCCTCCACAGAAATTTCACGCAAAGCCCGTTCTACAGTCAGTAATGTATCAAAGCCGGTCATTCGCAATATCTCATCTACGTCGCGAGAGACATTTATTATTCGTAAATCGGGGCATTGTTTTTTCAGCAAGAGCAGCAATCGTAAACCGCTGCTGGAAATATATTCTAATTTTGCGGCATCAACAGTAATTTTTGAGGGAGTTTTTATCGAGGCCATTATTTTCTCTTGCGTTTCGGGAGTGTTTTCCGCAGTCAACCGCCCGCATAGAGAAATTTTCAGCTCTTCATTAGGCGCAGAAGTTATTGTAACCATACGACTCCCACCCCCTCAGTCTTGCAGACTTTTCGTAAAGAATTTTATCTTTTCCGGAGTATTCAAAAAATGCGTAGGCTCTATTTGATACGGTGCAGTTTGTTCACGATAGCGGCGTAAATCACGGAAAAGCAAATGTGTTTGAGGCATATTCCATAAAATTTTACAGTGAGCATTGTAGTCCTTATTCTCTTGATGTAAAAATGTGTCTAAGGAATTAGCTATATCCTCTGTAGAATTGTGGCTGTTCGCTTCCAAAAGAATTGTCAGGCCATCATCTGCATAAAACGCAAAATCTGCCACATCAATTTTATACTCATCAGCCGTTTTGACTATAGCGTGATATATTGCGTTCTCATCAAGCGTTGCGCCCCCTACTGTAACATATTCCCCGCAACGCCCGCTCAAGGAGAAAATCAAATCGCCGCCGTTCTGTTCCTCAACGCGAATTAAATAGCCCGTACGATAGCGATAGAGTCCGGCTTGATTTGTGATTATCAGCTCGTAAATTTCGCCCTCTTTCACCTCTGTTAGAAGGCATGGTCTTAGGTCGGTTGCTGTTGTTGTTGTTTGTAAAAACTCATAGAAATTACTTCCTCCCAGCAGCCGGTATTTATTAGTTCCTTCTATTGATTGTCCGACCAGCCCCTCTGGTAACATGAAATAACCGTTATCTAAAGGAATGTCGCCGATATATTTCCGCACGATGTCTGTATAGACCTGGAAAGAATTATCACCGAAAGCTATTATCCTTTTCAGATTAGGCCAGACTTTGGACAAATCGAAACCGGCACTCCGCAGCTGGTCTGCTCTTTCTTTATCTCCGCTCAAATGTCCTTTCATCCGCCTTAACAGGTCGGCGGGAACGTCAATTAAAAAAGTAATTTCTCCATGTTCTATGTCGTTGCAGATAGTTTCCCAATTTTTTTCTATGAAAGTCAACATTTCCGCAATTCCCCAAGTAGATGGTGCTATCAGCTGCTCTACTCCACGCTCTTTCAGCGCAAAAAGCACACGCAGATATAAAGTATCTAATGCTTTCGCGGGGAAAAGCAGCTCCTCAGGTGTAGTAAATTTAGCTTGACTTCCCTGCAAAGTGTTACGCTCCTGCCAGAAAAATTCGGAGAGAATGACACCGGACAAAGAATTTAGCGATCCTCGGTCATTGTATGGCCTATGCTTGGGCAGACTTTCAAACAAGGTAGAAGAAATTTTGCCCCGTACAATATCAGTAAATGCCTTTACATACGGCTGTAAATGCTTTTCCGTAGCAGGGAAGAGCTTTTCCGTATCAGGGGAGAGAGATGAGAGCTTCTCTCTATCAGGGGAGAGAGAGGAGAGCTTCTCTCCCAGCAGATAATATTTAACGGAATCAGCCACGAAAATGTCGTGTTCTCCTATTTGAGTCTGGAGTTTTATTAATGGAGCGTAAGTGCTGTAAGATGACATCGGCACTCTGACTTGATACCCCTCAGCTGCTTGCAAGGCAAAAAAACAATAGCGTTGACCGTAGTCCGTGTTATTGTTCCGCCGTAAAATTTCCAGAAGAGTTCCCTCACCGTTCCATATTGACTGCATATGCTGGCCTTTGCCGAAATTTTCCGGATGCAGAATAACCTCACGCGATATTTCGTACCAAAATTTTACGTCCTGCTCCGTACATAGTTTGTTTATTGGCAGCACGGGAATTTTATGCACATACGGCTCTAAATATTCCTTGATTGCTTGGCGGTCGCTCAATGTAAGATTTTTCGTTCTTAACAGGGCTAGGGCATATGAGGCGAGAAAAGAGGCCAGCAGAAAATCGTTATAGATACCATTCTTAAAACCGGCATCGAAAACACGGCGAAAACCTTCTGCATAGGCAACAAGTACACTTCCCGGCTTATTTTCCATACTCTGCACTGTTGAACCGCTGTTTATGAAATAATGATAGCCTATAAATTGAGGAAGATAACAAATTCGCTCTGCTTTGCCGTAGGCTTCGATGATAAACAATATGTCCTCGCCGTAAGGTACTGTTTCATCAAAGGTGATGTTGTTGCTCAAGAGAAAATTTCTATCGAAAAGCCTGGAAGTTACCATGCCATAAATACCTGTGAACATTTTTATATCGTCCCAGTTATCACGGTCGATAAGAATTTCTTCCCTAGTTTGATCCCACAGGACAAGTTCTGTTAACGGAAAGAGGCCTTCCCGTTCCAGTTCGTATTCACGGCGAAATACTACCATTTGGGCAGAGTGCTTTTTCATTTTCTCTGCTGTCGTCTGCAAACAATTAGGCTTAAAGCTGTCATCACCATCTAAAAATCCCACATAGGGAGCTGTAGCAAGATGAAGTCCACAGTTGCGAGGGCTGGAAGGAGTATGTATATCGTTGTCTAATATTTTAATGACAACGTTTTCATGCTTTCCTAGTAATTTTTCTACTTCGTCCCTTATTTCCGGTTTTGTATTGTGAAGGACAACTATCCATTCAATATTTTCAAAACCAATAGTTTGACATAGTAAGGATTCGTAACCTTTACGAAACATATCCATGTCTACGTTGTGAAAAGGGGTGATTATGGATACTTGGTATTCCTTAGATTTTGTTTGTTTCATTGTTTTTGTTTTTTGGTTCTTTCTTAGTTCTTATTCATTAACCACAACTTAAGGAATAGTGATAAAAATTCCCTTATGTAACACTCTGACATAGCCCAACTTTTAAGAATTTGAAGATTATCAAAAATGACAATTCAGCTCTTAAGTTGTGGTTAATGGGTTCTTATTAGGTTCTTAGGTTTTTTTTGTTTTTTTGGTTCTATTGCGATTTCAGAAGTTATTGCCGTTAAGCCTCGATTAGAGAGATGGCGTAATTTGCCGCTTCATCACTTACTAGGGAACAACTATTATCCCAGTGGGATAATAGTCAAATTTTTTGCCCTGCTTATTGGCTCTTTCTCAAAGTTGTGTAGAGCCGTGAGCTTCAATGAATGAATTTCATTTATAGCCGCTAGTTTTAATTTCAATGGCATACACAAATTTGAGAAAGAACCCTTATTTTTTTGGTTCCTCATGCAGAACCAGCTCTTGCACGGCCCTTAATTTGTCGGAACATTCGGGCAATAAGAAGGCCTCCCAGCTTCAATTAACAAAACCTGTGTGCTTCACAGCAAGTTTAGCTCCCAAGCAATGAGCTGCCCCATAAACTTAAATAAACTCAATAAAGATGAGCTGCTCAATAAAGATGAGCTGCCCCATAAGCCCAAATAAACCCAAGAAATATGAGTTAAAAAGATAAGCTAATAAGAGGGGCGGTAAACCAGCCTGTGTACTTCACTTCCGTGTTGCTGGGAAGCTTCAATTTCTGCGCCGTATATTTGCGCCGTATATTTGCGGGGTTGATGAAGATTTATTAATCTCTCCCAAATAAATCTCTTGTATAAACTTTTTCCATGCAATCATTCAGTTCAGGTCCAACTCTATTAGCAACTATAACATCTGATTCAGCTTTGAATTTTGCAACATCATTGACAATTAAACTACCGAAAAATGTAGAACCATCTGGCAATGTAGGTTCATACACAATGCAAGTTGCTCCTTCTGCTTTCACTCTTTTCATGATGC
>JAFSKE010000124.1 GCA_017449135.1 Synergistaceae bacterium | reverse complement strand
AAAACCGCATGCTCCGTGGGAACGTGGAACTAATGAAAATACCAATGGTTTACTTCGTTTCTTCTTTCCAAAAGGCTTTGATTTTTTGTCTTTGAGCGATGATGATTTGCAAAAAGTTGTAGATTTACTTAATAACCGTCCTCGTAAGTGCTTGGGATGGAAAACTCCAGCTCAAGTTTTCCACCCTCATGGTGTTGCACTTACTTGACAATCTGCCGACAGTAGCGTGTTGCCTCTCCGCTTGCTGGGAAGTGCCTTGAAGAGGCGGAGGTGTGATACACAGGAGTTATTTCGGAGAAGGAACGATAAAATTCTCAGCTCCTCCGGCAAATGCAGGAAGATTAATCATAATGTCCTTGCTGAAACATAAATTTATTGTCTTTGTGATTGTGTTTGAAATTTCGCCTTTATCGTCAAAAACTTCTGCTTTGATTTCAAATTTAGGCCCTACAACTTTTTTCATGTCTCTTTCACGAGGCATTAATTCGACAGTTTCGCCGTTGTTTATGCTGACATTGACCTGTTCAAGAGCTTTGAAATCCCCGAATGTTTTATTATCGAGGAAAATTTGATGTTCACGACCGATATAAAACAGCCATATTCCCAACGCAATTAACGCTGCAACAAGCACAAGCCTTTGAAACCAACGCATTAAAAATTTCAAAAATGCTACGAACATTATTTATCACCTCTCATACTTCTACGGGCAGCTTCACGTTCGCGATTTCTTTTCCAGGCATGAAGGACTAAAGCCAATGCAATAATTCCGTAAGACACAAACACTCTGAAATATTCGCCGATTTGAGCCTCGCCGATTAAATTTTTTCCTGCCATTGGAGCAACTATAAACATTAAATGGAATAAAATTACTCCGACAAAAACATTTGCAATACTTGCACGTGAGACGCTTGCACCGCCGATTAACAACGCAGCGATTGAGAACATTCCGGCCTGATCATGACTGTTATAAGTGTTAAGAGTTCCCATGTTCTGCAAATAAATTATCTGCCCGTAACATGCTAACACTGTCGAAATTACGATTGCTATAATTCTCGTTCGGTTTACTGGGATTCCTGAACTGTGTGAAACTCCCTGATCCTGTCCGATTGCACGCATATCCTGTCCCAATTTCGTTTTTCTGAACCAGATTATGAAAGCACAGAACAGAGCAATAATTATGAATGTCGCAAGTGGAAGCCTGATTGCACCGTCAAGACATGGAATTTGTAATAACAAATATGTATTAGCACCGTTGACGTTCAAAAATTGTTTCGCACCTTCAGTTCCTGCTATAACAGTAGGAAGCAAATTATCAAGAACGCCCCTGATTCCCATAAGGCTTACGGCATTTCTGACACCGTAGCCGCGAGATAATAATAACGTCGGATTCGTTATCGGAATTACCCAGCCCATGAGATATAACACGACCATTTGATAAACGCCGTTAATGAAAAATCCCAGAATATATGACGTAACCATTTCAC
Organism: Synergistaceae bacterium; assembly: GCA_017449135.1. Lineage (GTDB taxonomy): Bacteria > Synergistota > Synergistia > Synergistales > Aminobacteriaceae > JAFUXM01. The sequence continues at coordinate 53,671 of JAFSKE010000124.1, read as the reverse complement.
GGCCTTTAGCACGATTAAGAATATGTCCGCAGAAAATTCCGAGTACGATTGCTATCGGAGTTCCGATTAAACACGCTAAAACCATTCCGGGGATTCCTACAACGCCCCAGTCGCAGATAAATAATAATCCGATCTGCCCTGCCATTGCTCCTAAAACCATTCCGAAATTTAATCCCATTCCGGCCATGATTGGAATTAACAATGACAAAATCAAAAATGAATTTCGGCCGATTCGTGTTAATAATTCCTGAACTAAATAACTTGCTGAAAATCCGCTTAAAGGAATTGCAAACGCTGAAATCAAAATGAAAATTGCAGGCACTGCGTTATTAGCTACTATGTCGAAAAATTTACGAATCATTTTACGCACGCACCTTTCTTGTAAGAGCATACAGAATCATTCCGTTACTCACGATTAATCTTATAACTTCTGACATGTCCGTTTGAAATACACTGTTGAAAACTGAAGGTGTCATTGTCAAAATTCCCTGAAACAAAAATGTTCCGATTATTACGTTTAATATGCTGGCTTTGTTTACGCTTGCACCGCCCAGCAAAATTGAAGCTACTGCCGGCAATGCCATATAGAACGGCCCCATATAAAGCTGAATAAATCCGAAACTCTGTTCATAAACTATAATTCCGACTGCTCCCAAAATTGTTGACATCACGACAGAGATTGTACGCATTCTGTCAACGTTTACGCCTGAAGCACGGGCAAATTCGGGATTTGAGCCGACAGCAGTTAAAGCAGTTCCCGTTTTCGTTCTCATGAAAATCCAAACTATAACCGCCGTTACAGCAAAGAAAATCAACATTCCTGTAGGGATTCTTAAATGTTCGTTTACGTCGATTGCTAAAGCGTCATTCAAAATTCTAAGCCAGTAACCTTCAACGCTTATTGTAGTTCTCAATCCCCGGCCTGCATATCCCCATACCATTGTAGGGTGTTTATAAGGAAGCAGAAGCCATGCAATGCACATAAACGAAACTGACGAAAAACCAACGTAAGTTGCAATCATCATTTCGTCGCCTTTGACACGGTTTAACAATTTTCCGTAGAACCAGCCTAAAACTGCGGCGATAGGAATTGCGATTATTATTGCCGAAGCAAACCCTATTGGCTGTCTGTAAGCTGTAACAAATTCCTGACTCAAAAATGAAAGATATTTATATTGAGTTCCAAATTTAACGAGCCATTCAAGAATCTGCGTGTTAAGTTCGATTGAGAGTGTCGCACCGAGCAAACCCGCAATGATTCCCAAAGGCAAACCGAAATTTAATCCGCAGCCTGCCTGAACCATTGGAATCATCGCTAAAACCATTATGCCGTTCATTCCGAATCTTACAAGAGTATTATTGAATGAAGTGTAAATATTAACTCCGACAAACGGAGCAGCAATAAATAATCCCAGCAGGAACGCAGCAATTATAATTCTTGGCCAGCCCGCAGATTTTATGAATTTTCCAATCATGCTATATTTTCACCTTCCTTTTCATTTGTGTTTACCTCTTCGCCACCAACAAAATTTGAATTTTGCCCCATCATTAACATTCCGAAATCTTCGGCAGAACTTGAAGCAGGCAAGACTCCCGCAATTCTTCCTTCGTCAACAATGGCGACTCTGTTGCAGACTGAGCGTAATTCTTCGAGTTCGGAGCTTGTGATTATAATCGTTGTCCCGTGTTCTTTGTTGTATTCTTTTAGGGTGTCAAGAACTAAAGTTTTTGCGCCGATGTCAATTCCCCTTGTAGGTTCGCAGATTAACAAAATGTCAGGCTGTAAAACGAATGCTTTTGCCAAACAAACTTTTTGTTGATTGCCTCCTGAAAGTTCGCCGGCTTTTTGACTTGTCCCTGTGCATTTAATTCCGAGAGCGTCAATAAACTTTTGAGCTTCTTTAGCCATTGCAAATTCGTTTCTGACTTGGAAGATATAAGGAATGCCGAGCAAAAATCTTCCCTGATTCTGCATCGCCGTAAAAGTAATATTCCAGTCTAACGGCTCATCGAGCAAAAGCCCTACGCCACGCCTGTCCTCTGAAACAAAAGCCATTTTTCGATTTAATGCGACTCTTGGACGATTCAATGTTAATCTTTTGCCGAATAAACGCACTTTTCCGCCCGCAGGATATAACCCCATAATTCCGTTAGGGATTCCCAATTTTCCATGACCAGCAAGACCGCCGATCCCGAAAATTTCGCCCCTCATGACTTCAAACGAAACATCACGGACAGTTTCGCCGGGCATATCGACCCATAAATGTTCAACTTTTAAGGCAGGTTTTTTCTTTTTCTTCTTCTTAGGTTTTTGTCCTAAATCTAAAGTTTCGTTAATGTCGCCGATTTCTACAGGCTGCTCCGGAATGTCCTCGATTAATTTTTCTTCTTTCCTTAGACTTTCACGGCCTACCATTAATGAAGCAATCTGACGAAGCGTTAAATCTTCAGATTTTTGATCCGTGATTAATTTTCCGTCCCTCAAAACTAAAATTCTGCTGCAAAGTTCTTTAATCTCGCTAAGTCTGTGAGAAATAAAAATTATGGCAATTCCTGAACGTGCTAACTTCTTCAACGCTGATAACAAAATTTCTGCTTCACTTTCAGTTAAAACTGCTGTGGGCTCGTCAAGGAATAAAATTCGTGTGTTTTTTCTGTCGATTTCCCTTGCGATTTCAATGAACTGTTTGTAACCTACGGGCATTTCATTAACTAACATGTCGGGGCTGATATTAACTCCGAGCGTGTTAATGGCTGTCAAAGCTCTTTTGTGCATTTCGGAACGGTCTAACGTCGAAACTCTTTCGCTGAAAACATAACTCATTAATGAACCGTTTAAGACTTCACGATTTAACAAAATATTTTCAGTTGCAGAGAAGCCCGGAATTAACGAAAATTCCTGATGTACCATTCCTATTCCTGCCGCTAAAGCCTGATGAGGTGTCGTGAAATGCACAAGTTTTTCGTCAAGATAAATATTTCCGTCATAACCTCCAGTTGAATGAATAACGGAATTTCCGAATAAAATATTTAACAACGTTGATTTTCCTGCACCGTTTTCACCGACAAGACCGATAATTTCGCCGGGGTTAATTTCAAATGAAATGTCAGATAAAACACGATTTCCGTAATATTCTTTTCCGATGTGTTCAAGTCTTAGCAATGGCTGATTATTATTGTTATCCAAAAAAAATCACCTCTCGTAAAAGTAAAAAATAAAAGGGAATGCACAGGCACTCCCCTTGAGTTTTTTAACATAATCTATTTTGCCGGAGGGGTCATGCGAATGCTGAAATATTTTTCGGGGATTTCAACATCTGCAAGTCCGAGATAATCTCCGCCTAAAACATAAGTATCCTGACGAAGAAGAATAAACTTTGAATTTCTAACGCCTGTTGCAGCATCGATGAAGTAACTTGCTCCCCAATGTGCGCCGGGGCAAAATTCGTCGTAAGCTATTCTCATTTCTTTAAGAGACTGAGCTGTTCCGAGTTTGTTTGTGAAAGTTCCTTCGACATAACGTTTTCCGTATTCAACAAGAGCAGCAGTTGTCGTGTAGCCCCATGAATAAGCCCATGTTCCCATTCTTCCGCCGCCGCCAGCTTTAACGACTGCATCTTCAACTTTTTTCAAAATTGCCGGCCAGTCTCCCTGTTCTTTCGACAAATCGATTCCCAAAGCTCCCGGGTAACCCATTAAAGGCGAGGGCAAATCTGCTTCAACGAAATATCCTCCGAGTGCTGCAACCTGACGTAATAAAGGCTCTGTGTGTCCGTCATTTGTGCAGAAGAATGCAGCGTCTTTGCCGTATTTTTCGATCCATGCGGGCATATTTTCGAGAATATACTGTTGAGCTCCTGCCATTCCGACATCGCTTGTGGGGTCTGGGGCAGTCTCAAAAACAAATTTAATTCCCAAATCTTTGCAGGCTTCTTCCATAATTGCACGTCTGAGGCCGAGAGTTTCATAACTCATATGACGAGGGAACGAAATATGTACGAAAGTTTTTGCACCCATTTTCTTTGCACCGAGAGGAATTGTGTAACCTCTTCCGATGTGGTCGGTGTGAGTTGCAATGTCCGCAGCTTCGGTGATTACTCCGGGATCTTCATGAGGTTCGCCCGCAAGTAAAAGAATATCCGAACGTTTTTCACGAACTCTTCTGAATGCTTCAGCCGTTCCAGGTACTGCCTGATTGACAACGATAACTTTCATTTTGGGATCGTCAGCAAGGCCGAGAATTTGTGAAATCGTGGTTTCCTGTTCAGACGGGAAATTATCGGGGTATGTAATGTGAGTAATCATTCCGCCGTTAGCAGAATCTCCGTATTTTTGAATCATCAACTCTGCTCCGCGTAAATCGTCCTCACTCTGTGAGACAGTACCTGTTACGACTCCGATATGGAATGCGGCATCTTCAGCAAATACAGCACCTGAAAAAACTGCACAAACGAGAATTAACGCTAATGTGATTTTGAGTTTCAAAATAAACTTCCTCCTTCTTGAATTTTTGAAATGTAGAATTATTATAACAGCTATCAAAAATTTTGAATGGAAATTGACTTTACAATGTCCATTGCGTCTTGAATTATTCGTTCGCTGATATGTCGATTGGATTTTCGTATGCGGTAAAAAGCCGTTTCAATATCTGTAACAGAAAGCAAACCGATTTTGAATGCACTGATAAGCACTCCGACACTTCCCATAATTTTCAAACCCATTTTCTTGGCTGTTTTTCTTCCCGCAGCTTCGTCCATTAGCAATAAATCAGCATTGCTTTCGTCGGCAAAAATAATAGCTTCACACTCCCCTTTGTCCAAGCCTGCAATTCTCTGGAGAAGTGAAACAGATTCTTCATTATGTACCTTTACAACTTTTATAAAATTGCTGTTTCTTATCATTTCAGCTTCTTTTTGATATGTTTCATTGTCTGTAACTTCCGAAAACACTGTTTCAGGGATAAATATATCTCCGAAAATTTCACGCAGAATATCAAGACAGTCCGCCTTCATAAGTGTTATTAACGGTGTAGAATCAGATATTACAATCATTTAATTTTTCTCGTATTGTGTCAAAAACTTCTAAATCAGAAAGTAAATCTTCTTTTGTCTGATTCAAATATGGAAGTCCTTTCGAATTATAAAATTCAATCAGATCCCATTTTTTTACTCCGAGAATTTCAGCAGCTCTTCCGTGAGATATTTTTTGCATTTGTATCATTCCGTATAAAATCATTGCGTTTCTTTCAAAATTTTGGTCATGCTCATCATTTATTATAAAAGGCACCATATTCTTGGGAACACTAATTTGAATAGTAACAGTCTCCATTTATAACACCTCCAAATTAAGGCAGATTTTAGCATAACACTTTCATTACTTCTAATATTTACAACCTCGCAAAAGTGATATAAAATTTCATGACTTCATTCATAATGAAGCGGATTTTATTTTTATACAGGAGATGACTGTTTATGAAAAAATTTTTGTTAATGCTCTTCACGATTCTTGCAGTTTGTTCGTGTGCTTTTGCGGCTGAAAGCGACCTCGATTACGTCAAAAATAAAGGAGTTCTTGTTGTCGGAATTACTGACTTCGCACCTATGGATTACAAAAATGAAAAAGGTGAATGGATTGGATTTGATGCCGACCTCGCAAAAAAATTCGCTGAAAGTTTGGGCGTTAAAGTCGAATTTCAGGAAATCGAATGGGACAACAAAATTCTTGAACTCAACGCAAAAAATATCGACTGTGTTTGGAACGGCATGACTTTAACCAACGAAGTCAAATCCTCAATGGAATGTTCAAAACCATATTGCAACAATGCTCAAGTCGTTATAGTTCCTGTTAAGGACGCTGAAAAATATCATTCTGTTGAAGCTGTCAAAGATTTAACTTTTGCTGTCGAAAACGGAAGTGCAGGAGATCAGGTTGCCGAAGCAAATAATTTCAAACGCACTCAGGTTCACGATCAGGCAAGTGCTTTAATGGAAGTTGCATCGGGAACTTCAGACGCAGCAATCATAGACTCTTTAATGGCTGCTGCAATGGTCGGTAACGGTACAAACTACCCGAATTTAATTTATACCATAAAACTTAACAGCGAAGAATACGGCGTTGGATTCAGAAAAGGTTCTGACATGGCCGAAGCATTAAACAAATTTTTTGATGAAGTTTACAAGGACGGAAGCATTTGGGAACTTGCTAAAACTTACAAAATTCAAGCTGCTTTAATTGTTAAATAAAAATACTAAATGGAATTATTTTTTCAACAACTGCCGGTAGTAGTCAATGCACTAAACGCCGGCTTTATTCAGACCTTAAAATTATTCGCAGTAACTTTAATCGGAGCATTTCCACTCGGACTTTTAATTGCTTTCGGTTCAATGTCAAAAATCAAAGCAATAAGCCTCACAACAAAATTCATAATCTGGATTATTCGCGGAACTCCTTTAATGATTCAGTTATTAATATTTTATTATTTTCCCGGTCTCGTTCTTGGAAAACCAATTTGGGGAGGCGGAGAGTCGGGGAGATTTTTTGCTGCTTCGATTGCTTTTATCGTAAATTATTCGTGCTATTTCTCTGAAATTTATAGAGGAGGAATACAAAGCGTTCCCATTGGACAACAGGAAGCCGGTTTAGTTTTGGGAATGACGAAGAGACAAATATTTTTTAACGTAACACTCTTGCAAATGATAAAAAGAATTGTCCCGCCGATCTCAAACGAAATTATTACGCTCGTAAAAGATACGGCACTGGCGAGAATAATTGCTTTGCAGGAAATTATATGGGCTGGGCAGGCTTTTATGAAAAGTTCGCACGGAATTTCGGGAGCAATTTGGCCTTTATTCTTTACAGCATTTTATTATCTTGTCTTCAACGGAATCGTTACGGTTTTGTTGGCAAAATTTGAGAAAAAATTAGATTATTTCAGATAAACAAAATGGCGATTTTAGAAGTAAAAAACATTCATAAAACTTTCGACAATAACGAAATCTTAAAGGGATTAAATTTTTCGCTTGATGAAGGAAAAGTTTTGTCGATTATAGGTTCTTCGGGAAGCGGCAAAACGACTCTGTTAAGGTGCTTAAACTTCCTCGAAACTCCCGACAAGGGAAAAATTATTGTTAAGGGCGAAACTTTATTCGACAGCGATAATCCTTCAACACTAAAAGAATCGCAAATCCGTCAAAAAAGATTACATTTCGGACTTGTGTTTCAATCTTTTAATTTATTCCCTCAATATACGGCTCTTGAAAACGTAATGCTTGCTCCGAAATTACAGGCTAAAGAAAAAAATAATTTTGACGCTGTAAAAAATGAAATCGAAAATCAAGCTAAAGAATTATTTTCACAAATCGGACTCTCGGACAGAATGAATAATTATCCTCATCAGCTTTCCGGAGGCCAGCAGCAGCGTGTTGCAATAGCAAGGGCGTTAATTTTGAAACCTGATATTTTATGTTTTGACGAACCGACGAGTGCTTTAGATCCTGAATTAACGGGCGAAGTTTTGAAAGTCATTCAGAAGTTGTCCGAACAGAATTTTACAATGATAATCGTTACTCATGAAATGGAATTTGCGAGGGACGTTTCAAACCACGTAATTTTTATGGATAACGGGGAAATCTGCGAACAGGGCGACCCTCACGAATTATTTGAAAATCCAAAGCATGAGAGAACGAAACAATTTCTCTCACGCTATAAGAATTAATTTTATTAACTAAAATCTCCTCTTCAAATTTTCGTAATTTTTATTTTTTTCGGCGGGCAGAGTTCTTGTCCTGTTGAAAATTCCGTCGAAAGGCGAAGGGGAGTTTTTAATTTCTACAGGTGAAGGCGGAAAATCGGATTTTGTTTCGGGTTTTTCAGAAATTATTTCCACTGCCTGACCGTCAATTACTCTGAAATCTTCAATATTTCCAACAAACATTCCGTCAGAATCCCACGATGATTTTCCGATGTATGAAATAAAATAATTTCGTCTCGGAAGTCTCATATCAATTTTTCCTTTTAATTTTCCGTCAATGTAAACCCATAAAATTTCTTTTTTGTGTTCGTAGACGTAATCAAAATTAAAAGTTTTATCGACACAATCAGCAATGACTTTATTTTTTCCGTCGGCCTGAGAAATAATATCGCTTCCATTTCCGTAACGGCTTAAAATTATATGTTCGCTGCTCTTGGCAAAAACGTTAAATTCAAAAATTCTTCCGTAGCTCCCGCATTTTTTGTCAATAAATGCACGCCCCTGAATTGTGAAATCCCGACCGCCTAAAATAATTCCGTTTTCATTCCGCAAAAATTTTTCACCGTCAGCAACAAATTTATTTCCGCCGTTGAAGTCTGATAACGAAAATTCTTTTATCGGTGTTTCGGGCAAGTCAGGAAGATTAAAATTCTCTGTCCAAAGTGCTTTTCCGTCAGTGATTCTGAAGTCGTGAATATATCCAACAAACATTCCGTCAGAATCCCACGATGATTTTCCTAAGTATGCAAGCGAGTAAAACCTTCTTGGAATAGCAGCATCAATTTTTCCCCGTAATTTGCCGTTGATAAAAAGCCAAACTAAATTTTTATCGTGTTCGTAGACATAAGCAAAATGAAATAATTTATCGACACAGCCTGTTATGGTTTTACTTTTGTCTTCGGCGTAAAAATTAATATCACTGCCATTACCGTATCGGCTCAAAATTAAATTTTTCGAGTTCTTTGCAGAGACGTTAAACTCAAAAATCCTGCCGTAGCTCCCGCAGTCCGTATCCATGAATGCCCAGCCGTCAATCGTGAAATCCCGACCGCCTAAACTAATTCCGTTTTCAGCCTGCAAATATGATTCTCCGTCAAACTGCAATGCTTCGTTAAGCGATGCTGAACCTTTGGGATTTATGTTTGAGGTCGGAACTTCGCCGTGTTGAATCCAATTTATTTTATATTCTTCAACCGGTTTTTCGTCCTCAGAGATAACAAAATTTTCTTTCCATAATGCTTTTCCGTCAGTAACTCTAAAATCGTGAATGTATCCTACAAATACTCCGTCAGAATCCCATGACGATTTTCCCAAGTATGCGAGTGAATAAAACCGTCTTGGAATAGCTGCGTCAATTTTTCCTCTCAATTCACCGTTGATAAAAAGCCAAACTACATTTTTATCGTGTTCGTAGACGTAAGCAAAATGAAATAATTTATCGACACAATTTGAGATTGTTTTACTTTTGTCTTCGGCGTAAAAATTAATATCACTGCCATTACCGTATCGGCTCAAAATTAAATTTTTCGAGTTCTTTGCAGAGACGTTAAACTCAAAAATCCTGCCGTAGCTCCCGCAGTCCGTGTCAATGAATGCCCAGCCGTCAATCGTGAAATCACGACCGCCTAAACTAATTCCGTTTTCAGCCTGCAAATAATATTTTCCGTCAAACTGAATCGAATCTTTCAATGACGCAGCACCTTTAGGGTTAATGTCCGAAATAATTTCTTTCTTGCCTTCTGACTTCCAATTAATATTTAATTCGCTCACGGGTTTTTCGGAAGTTGAAGGAGGCATGAAATTTCCGTTCCATAATGCCTGACCGTCATTGATTTTGAAATCGTATAAATATCCGACAAACATTCCGTCAGAATCCCACGATGATTTTCCGATGTATGAAATTTCAAATTTTCGTTCGGGAATTTTTATTGCGATTGAATCTCTTAATTCGCCGTCAATGTACAAAGAAATTAATTCTTTTTCGTCTTCGTAAACTATTGCAAAGTGAAATAATCTGTCAACACAGTTTGATAATACTTTGCTTTTGTTGTCGGCGTAAAAAATTATGTCTTTTCCGTTGCCGTAACGACTCAAAATTAAATTTTTATCGCCCTTAGCAGAGATATTAAATTCAAAAATTCTGCCGTAGCTCCCGCAGTTTGTGTCAACGAATGCCCAGCCTTGAATCGTAAAATCTTTCCCGCCTAAAGAAATTCCGTTTTCATTCTGCAAAAAAGATTCCCCGTTTAATTGCAAAGCAGGCCTCAACGATGCAGCACCTTTCGGATTAATTTCAGAAATTACAGGATTTCCCGAAGGTGTCCAATCAATGGTTTTGTCGAAATTCAGAATTAAATTCTGTGCGTTTGAGGTTGAGAAGAACGCGAAAATAATAACGAGAAGCAATACAGGAACAAAAATTCGTTTCATTAAAAGATTCACTCCTTACTGTTTTAATGAATTATTAACGTCATTCCGTCAAGTTTTTTTACAACGCCCGTTGAACCTGATTTTATTATTCCGGATTCTGATTTTGCTTTCCAGATTTCGCCATGACATTTTACTTGGCCAAATTCGTTTTCGCTCAAGTCTGAAAGTATTTCAACTTCAAGCCCGATCATTCCTTGAGAACCTGTTGAGACTTTCCGCCTTATTCCCTTCAAAACCAAATATGCGACAACAACAAAACAAATTCCCAGAGCTATTGCAATTCCGATTATAAATGACATTGAAATTTGTAGCAACTCCCCGCCCGGTGCTCTGAATAAAAATACTCCCCCGAGACAAAATACAGGAAGTCCGACAAGACTCAAAACTCCCATTGTGCCTGCGATTAAGTCAATGGCCATTAAAATTATTCCGGCAACGATTAAAACAATTCCAGCCCAATTAAATGGGAGCATTTTTAATCCTATTGAACCTAACAGGAGCATTACCCCTCCGCAAGTTCCTAAAATAAATCCGCCGGGAGTTATGATTTCAAAAAATATTGCCATGATCCCGCCCGAAATTAATAAATATGCAATCTGAGGATCAGACACAAATTGAATAATCTGTTCGCTTAATGACATATTAGCTTTTGAAACTTTTATTGTGTCTCCGAAATTTATTTTTACGAATTGCGAATTTTTGCCCGATACTTTCACACGCCGTCCCGAAATTGCTTTTATTAATGAATTAATATCGTTTGCGATAATGTCAATAACTTTATTTTTCAATGCTTCAGTCGATGTCAGCGAAATACTTTCCTCAATCATTTTTTCGGCGATTTCCTGATTTCGTCCCCTTAATTGAGTTACGGATCTCATTTGAGCTTTTAAGTCATTCATAATTTTTTTGCTCATGTCGGATTTTTTAATATCTTCGCCCGAAGCTACAACAGGGTGAGCAGCACCGATATTTGTTCCGTTTGACATTGCAGCAATGTGAGCAGATTGAACTATAAAAGCCCCCGCACTCGCAGCACGTCCTCCCGTAGGAATCCAAACTGCAACGGGAACTTGAGATGACAAAATCGCCTGAACTATTCCACGCATTGCCTCAACAAGTCCGCCGGGTGTATCAAGCTGAAAAATTATTAACGAATCACCTTTTGTTTCAGAGTCCTTTATGACCTCTTTAACAAATTCCTCCATTTGAACGCCGACAGTTCCATTTAATTCTGCAAGCGTTATTGTAGTTTGAGCATACGCAGTTGACACACTCAAAATCAAAATTGCTAAACATAAAAATTTTTTCACGTTTCACTCTCTCTCCTTTCCTCTCCAAAATGTTCTAATCGGTGAGCCGGTAAAATCTTCAAGTTCACGAATTTTATTTTTGACATGATTTTCAAACGACGAATTTACGAGTTCAGGATTATTCACGAAAAATATAAATGTCGGCGGTTCAGCTTCGGCCTGCGAACAGTAATAAACTTTCAAAGCACGTCCCTTTCTGTCAGAAGGCAATCTGTCAAAAGCTAAAACATCACGCATTAAACGATTTAATAAATTCGTGGGGATTCGTTTTTTTCGATTTTCATTCACTGTTAATACTGTCTGAATAATTTTTTGAAGCCCCCGCCCGTTCAAAGCTGAAGCAAATATAATCGGAGCAAAATTTAAGAACGGCATGTCATCACGAATTTTTTTTGTGATTTCGTCAGCAGACTTGTGAACTAAATCCCACTTGTTAATAATTAAGATTAATCCTTTACCTTTTTGAACGACATGTGCGGCGATTTTTTTATCCTGATCCGTACATGGCTCTCTTGCGTCCATTAACAATAATGCAATGTCGGCTCTGTCAACGGCTGCCAAAGTTCTTACGAATGAATAATACTCTAAATCTCCGTCGAATTTTGCTCTTCGTCTTAATCCTGCTGTGTCTATGATTCTAAAATTCTGCCCTTCAATTTCAATTTTCATGTCAACAGGGTCTCTCGTAGTTCCTGCGATCGGACTCACAAGAGATCTTTCGGATTTCGTGATTTTATTCAAAAGCGATGATTTTCCGACATTGGGTTTTCCTGCGATTACGATTTTGATTTCGTCGTTGTTATCTTCAAATTCAATTTCATTTTCAACAGGCAAAAATTTTATTATCAGGTCTAACAGCTCATCTAAATTTCTCTTATGTACGGCACTAATCGGAATTACGTTTTCAAAACCTAAAATATAAGCGTCATTTGCTAAATCATCATGTTTGACATCGTCAAGTTTATTCACAGCAACTATTACTGACTTGTCGGAACCTGAAGCCCTGCGGATAAAATTTGCGATTTCCTCATCAGAATTTGTAACTCCTTCATGGCCGTCAATCAAAAATATTATTACATCGCATTCTCTGACAGCTTCATCAACGTGATTTTTTATTCCCTCGCTAAATTCAGTGTCTTCTCCGAAAATTCCGCCCGTGTCGATTACGTAAAAATTTTTTCCTCTGTATTCAACTTCACCGTATAATCTGTCTCTTGTAACTCCCGGAATGTCATCAACGATTGCATTTTTAGTTTGTGTGAGACGATTAAAAAGCGATGATTTTCCAGCGTTCGGTCTTCCTATGATTGCAACTGTTCCTGACATTTTATTTATTCCTGATGTAATCAGCTAAATTTTCACCTTTCAAATCTGCCGCCAATCCCACAGCAAGTTTTATTCTCGCCTGATAAGGTGATAACATTCCGCCGTTAATTAATCCCATTTCTAAAAGTTGTGAAGCACTGCCTTCGTAATTTTCCGTTGCCTGAACGAATCCGTCTGGGTATCTCGAAGTTAAAACTATGGGAGTGTCAGAGCGTGCAATTTTTCGCAATATCGGAACCCATACCGAAGGAACATCGCCGTCTCCAAGTCCTGAAATTATAAGTCCGTCAAGTTCCTCGAATTTTCGAGAGTCAACCAATGAACGCAAAATTAAATCTCCGTCCCCTAACGAAGCATTCAAAATCGGAATATTTCTTGCTAACGGCAAAAGTATTTTTTGAACATAACGATGTCTCGGAAATCTCAACGAAATATAATTCCCTGAAGGCTGTGAGAAAATTCCCAATGGCGATTCAGGAAATGCGAGAAGCCCCGAACGGTTGAAATTTGAAATTCTTAAAACGTCGGAAGGCGAATAAATTGCGTCCTGAATACAAATTAACGCTCCCTTGCCCGTGCATGAACCTGATAATGCAGCTCGGATTGATTGTGTTAATCTTAAAGCCGTTTCGCTGTTTTGAGTCCCTGCGTTAAAAATTGATCCCGTAAAAATTAATGGCGGATTCAAATCCCATATTAAATCTGCAAAATATGAAATCTCTGCAAGTGCCTGAACTCCACATGTAACAATAACTCCTTTTGCTCCGTCATCGTGAACGAATTTTGTAATCATGTTTATAAGTTCCCCGCACATTGCAAGATTATAATTTGATACGGGCTGAAAACTCCATTTTTGAAAAACTACGTGAGATTTTATATCTTCCGGCAAAAGTTCATATAATTCCTGCTCGGTTAAATTTTGCTCTTCATGAGTTTCATTACGCTGAACGATTCTTCCTCCGGCCAATAAAACTACAATTTTGTCTCTATTCTCCATAAAAATAAATTACACCTCAATAACCTAAATTTTCGCCGACTAAAATAACATGATAATTTCGTTCTTTAACGGCCTGTTCTAAAATTAAAATTGCCCTGCACATGCTTGCTTCGTCAAGACATTTAACGCAGTGTCCGGCTTTTCTGCAAGCTGTCATTTCATTTTGTCTTACTGCATTTGGAATTGTCGCAGATCTTGCACGTTTGATTCCGTCGGTTAAGTCAAAAGAAATTTTGTTAATTCCTACGACAAACAAAACTAAACCATTTCCCCATGCCATGCCTGCAACACGATTTCCAGTTCCGTCAATGTTAATAATTTCTCCGTCTTGAGTGATTGCGTTTGCACTTGTCAAAAAAACATCGGCTTCATTCTCTTTGAATCTTGCGAGTCGTCTTTCTTCTTTTGACATCTGCCCCCAGTGCTGAAAAATTTTATTTCCTCGTTCCTGTAAAGCGTCCATTGCACCGATTTCACGAATCGTAACAGTTCCGGGTATTCCTACCGTAGCGTCTTTAGGGATAATTTCGAGAATCCTTTTCAATGCCTCTTCACGGTTTGAAACATATTCAGCCTCAAAACCTCTTCGCTTTAACGATTCGACAACAAATTTACCTTTAATTTCATTTCCTTTAACGATGTTTTCGTTCATTTTTTTTACGTTCCCCCAATAATAAAATTTTTAATTCCGTTTCGAGCGTTGGATTTCTGCCGAATTTAATTCTTGCAACGTCAAGAATCCTTTTAGCGTCGAAATACATTTTTTTAGCCCTGTAAGATCTTATAAGTCCGATATAAGGCCGAATGTCATTATTTTTAATTTCGATAGCCTTATGAAAGATTAATATCGACATATCATAAAGTTCAAAATTATAAGCACTGTTACCCTCATTAACTAAGTCTTCAAAGTTTGTGGGAAGGTTTGAAATGTCGAATCCGGGTTCAGATTCATACTCATCATTCGATTCGATAATTTTTAAGTCTTTGCTATCACCTTCTATTTTAATTTCTTTAATTTCTTCGACTTCAACATCTTTAGACTCTTTTTCTTCAAGTTTAGGCAAAATAATTTCGATTTCGTGATGTTCTTTAATTTCGTTTTGTTTTTTAGCGATTGCGTGCCTGTTCAAGACGAATAAAATAAAACATGAAATTGCAACTTCAATCACTAAGACAGAACATAAAATTATTGATTTAAGCGTGTAGGGGTGTTGATTACGTTTTTCAAGTTCTTCCTCTTTGCGTAAATCTTCAGCTTTTTTCTGACGGTCTTTAAGGGTTTTGTGTAATCTCTGAGTAAAATTCTTTCCATGTTCAGTAGGAAGTTGAATATAAGCGTCTCCCTGAAGACTCATAGATTGCTCATAATCTTCGTCATCGTCTTCAATGCTTTCACGAATTTGAGTCCAAATTTCGATCGGCGGTTCGTCAAGGCTTAAATCAAATTTCGTAGCTGCTTCGTGCCATTCATCTAAATTTTTGACATCAGGTTTAGATTCTTCCGTCTCACTCAGAGTCTCCCCTTCGCAAGGGGAGATGTCATCTTCAGATGACAGAGAGGTTGACTCCTCCACCGTTTCAGGGACGGCAATTTGTGATGTGTTCTCTGTGTCAGAGAGGTTATCTTCATTATTTTCAATTTCTGAATCAGGCTGTGCAGAATCTAACGGAGCAAGTAATAACTCAGTCTCCGGATTATCAAGTAATAATAAATTATTTTCTTCTTCTTCAGCTTTCGTTGTTTTTAACCATTCAATTAAATCTAAATCCTGATTCAAATAAAAATTTCACCTCTCAACAAGTTGTGCATTTTATTAGTTTTATGAAATTTTAGCAAGTTATGAAATAAAAATTAAAAATTTCAACGTTACTAAAAAAAATAAATTTGTAAAATATTATCATAAAGGGAAAAATTAAAGATTTTTGTAGCTGTAAATGTAGCTGTAAAAATTTATTTTTGCTGTGAGTTTTGAATTTGGAATAAAAATATTATAGCATGTTATTATTATTGCAAAAATTTTTTGAAGGTACGTGAATAATAAATAAAATGTCAGATTCAAAATTTATTAATACAGAACGTTTCGGAGAAATTTCTTATACACCCGAAGATGTTTTATTTTTTCCGAGAGGAATACCCGCTTTTGAAGGCAAACACGAATGGATTTTAGCAGGTAATGACGAAAACGCTATTAAATGGCTTCAAAGTCTTGACGATGAAAAATTAGCTTTGCCCGTAACATCGCCTGACGCTATCCAATCAGATTATAATGCAAGAATACCTGAGGACGAATTAAAATTACTTGACACCAAAGACTCCTCCGAACTTGCATTGTTAATTGTAGTTACGATTCCTGAATTTTCCCCTTGGAATATGACAGCAAATTTAAGAGCTCCAATTTTGATTAATATCAAAACTCACAAGGCCGTTCAAGTTATCGCATTGAACGAAGAATATCCCGTGAGGCACATTGTTTTTTCAGAAGATGTCAGAGAAAAAATGAAAAACTCCGCAGACACTAACGGAGGCGAAAATTAAAATGCTTGTGTTAAGTCGAAAAATTAACGAGAGTATTCAAATTGGAACTGACATTGAAGTTATGGTTATAGATGTCAGAGGCGATGTTGTGAGACTTGGAATTTCTGCACCTCAATCAACTCAAATCTGGCGGAAAGAATTATGGGACGTTATCGTAAAAGAAAATAAGACTGCTGCACAGGGAGCTAAAATTTCAAATCTCAAAGACGCTCCGAAATTGCCGCTTTCAACGTTCTCAAAATTATCAAAAATTCCAACTGTACATATTAATAACGAATGAGAAAATATCATGAGAAAAAAAATTGCAATAGTTTTAGGTTCGGACAGCGATATTAAAATTGCTGAAAAAAGCATCGAAGTCTTAAAAAAAATTAATGTCGAGTTCGAGATTAATATAATTTCAGCTCACAGAACACCCGAAAAAGTTCGTGAATTTGCTTTGAATGCGAAAAAAAATAATTTCGGAGTCATCATCGCAATCGCCGGAAAATCTGCCGCACTCGCAGGAGTAATTGCTTCTCATACTCGAATACCCGTTATCGGTGTCCCTGTAAGTTCTCAAGATTTGGGAGGTATGGACGCTTTATTATCGACCGTTCAAATGCCTTCGGGGATTCCTGTTGCCTGCGTTGCGATTGACGGAGGGGCAAATGCTGCGTGGCTCGCTGCAAGAATTTTAGCGTTGAATGACGATGAATTATTCGGAAAACTTGAAAACGAATCAATTAACATGGCCGAAAGAATCGAGAAAAAAAATCATGAAATCCAGCAACAATACAACAAGTGAAAATTACAGATTATCGGGCGTAGATGTTCAGGCAGGATACGACGCTGTAAAACTGATGAAGAAATACGTTGAACGTACAAAAATTCCCGGAGTTGTTTCCGACTTGGGAGGCTTCGGGGGAATGTTTGAACTTGACGACAAAATTTTAGTCAGCGGAACTGACGGCGTAGGAACAAAATTAAAAATCGCTTTCACCCTCAACAAACACGACACAATCGGAATTGATTGCGTTGCAATGTGCGTTAATGATGTCTTGTGCTGCGGTGCAAGGCCGTTATTTTTTCTTGATTATATTGCTGTCGGAAAAAATTTCCCCGAAAGAATCGCCGAAATAGTTTCGGGAATTTCTGAAGGCTGTGTTCAATCGAATTGTGCTTTAATCGGCGGTGAGACTGCCGAGATGCCGGGATTTTATCCTGAAAATGAATACGATGTCGCAGGGTTTTGTGTCGGAGTTGTTGACCGTGAAAAAATTTTGAAGTCCGAAAACGTTAATTCAGGCGATGTAATAATTGCTTTGCCTTCAAGCGGAGTACATTCAAACGGATTTTCGCTTGTGAGAAAGATTTTTGAAAATTACGATTTAACGAAAAACAATCTCGGCGAAAAATTATTAACCCCTACAAAAATTTATGTTAGGGACGTTCTGCCGTTAATGTCGAAAATTAAATCAATCGCACATATTACGGGAGGAGGATTTTACGAAAATATTCCGAGAGCAGTTCCAAAAAACTTAACCGCAAAAATTAATTTATCGTCAATCAAAACTCCCGAAATTTTCGACTTAATCATGAAAACTGGAAATCTTGAACTTGATGAAATGTTCCATGTTTTCAATATGGGAGTGGGAATGATTTTAATTGCAGATAAAAATAACGCCGATGAGATTTTGAACGCAATCGAAAATTCATATTTAATCGGTGAAATTATAAATGGCGAAGGAGGAATTAAACTGTGTTAAAAATTTCTGTTTTAGTCTCAGGGGGCGGAACTAATTTACAGGCCTTAATCGACGCTCAAAACAACGGAATCTTAAAATCCGGAAAAATCGTTCAGGTTATATCAAGTCGAAGCGATTCATATGCTCTTGAACGTGCTAAAAAATTCGGAATTTGTGCAGATGTTGCGGAAATCGGAGAAAATTTTGAGTCAAAAATTCTTGAACATCTCAAAAAATTTAATCCTGAAATAATCGTCTTGGCAGGTTTCATGCACATATTGAGCAAAAATTTTATCGAGCAATGCAACGCTAAAATTATAAATATTCACCCGTCGCTGATACCTTCATTCTGCGGAAAAGGTTTTTACGGTTTGAAGGTTCACGAAGCAGTTTTGAAGTCGGGAGTAAAAATCACCGGAGCAACAGTTCATTTTGTTAATGAAGTTCCAGACGGAGGAGAAATTATCGCACAAAAAGCCGTTCCCGTTTTACCTGATGACACGCCCGAAAGATTACAGAGACGTGTAATGGAAAACGCAGAATGGATAATTTTGCCAAGAGCAGTTGAATCGGTCTGCCGAAAAATAAATTCGATTTTCCCATACCCAATAAAATATCCAGGACGAGGAATTATAACGGGCTGCACACCTTCAGGAAAAATCATGCTTGCATATTTCATAATGGGAAGAAGTCAATCAAGCAAGGCAAGAATTTTTGAACGTTCGGGCGATGATTTAATTATCAAATTAACGAAACAGGACAAAAATTTTGATCCGTCATTGATTTTATATTCACCGTTAAGAATGTTGAATGGAAATTTAATTTTGACGAATGGAGACCAGACCGACACAATTTATGATTTTGTGAAGGACGGGGAAACTTTTGAAGAAGCATTGAGAACGAGGGAATACGAACCCGATCCGCCTCACTTTACGCCGAGAATCAGTGCCATGATCAATAAATCAGGCTATAAACAAAGCATCTTGAAGAAGGCCGGAAAATATTTCTTTGAGTATGAATTTGAAAACGGGAAAGGACATTTAATTCACACATACGATCACGACGTAACGCCCGATAAAAATCTGCCTTCATTCAGCGGAGAGCCAAGAGAAATTAAAATCAGCGAAGATGTCGAAGAATTTTCAAATTCATTGTGGAATGAACTTGATAAAAATTACAGAGTTTCATTGTACGTAAGATTTTATGATTCTGACTTCAAGAGTTACAGGGATAAATTATTCAACACAAACGCAAATTAAAGGAGTAAAAAATAATGCGAGAATATAAATTAAAATACGGCTGTAATCCTGACCAATTGACCGCAAGAATTTTCATGCGAAACGATAAGGAATTACCGATTGAAATTTTGAACGGCAGACCTGGTTATATAAATTTTCTTGATGCGTTAAATTCGTGGCAGTTAGTTCGAGAGTTGAAAAGGAATTTGAATTTGCCTTCCGCAGCTTCATTCAAACATGTGAGTCCCGCCGGAGCAGCTTTAGGATTGCCATTGAATGACGTTGAGAAAAAAATATTTTTTGTCGATGAAAAAATTAACGTAAATTCTTCGCCTTTAGCCTGTGCATATGCAAGAGCAAGAGGAACGGACAGATTATCATCATTCGGTGATTGGATTGCATTAAGCGATGAATGTGATGAAGTTACGGCGATGTTGATTAAGCACGAAGTTTCCGACGGAATAATTGCACCTTCATATTCTCCTGAAGCCCTCGAAATTTTGAAATCAAAACGCAAAGGGAATTATTCAATCGTAAAAATTAATCCCTATTACGAACCTGAATTAAATGAAACCCGTGATGTTTTCGGAATTACGTTTGAACAGTCGAGAAACCTTGCGCCTGTGATTGAGTCTGAAAAATTCGACAATGCAGTTACAAAAATCAAAACATTTCCCGAAAGTGCGAAAAGAGATTTAATACTTGCGTTAATAACTTTGAAATACACACAGTCAAATTCAGTTTGTGCAACGAAGAACGGACAGACTTTAGGAGTCGGAGCAGGCCAGCAGTCAAGGCTGCATTGCGTTAAACTTGCGTGTGAAAAAGCAGACTTGAGAATTTTACGAGAACACCCGAAAATCTTAAACTTGAAATTTGATTCAAAACTTGGCCGGCCTGAACGAGATAATTTAATCAGCACATACTTAACCGAAGGGAATTTAATTTCGGATTCGGAACGCAGGGAATTTATCGGAAATTATAAAGGGGTATCACTTGGGAGCGATGCGTTTTTCCCATTTCCTGACAGTATCGAGAGAGCAGCAAAAAGCGGAGTTGAATTTGTTGCACAGCCGGGCGGATCTATTCGAGATGATTTAGTGATTGAAGCCTGTGATGAGAAAAATATCGCAATGGTTATGACGGGGCACAGACTGTTTCATCATTAAGGAGGGGATTTTATGACAGAAACTTTTACGTTTGAAATCGAATCTGACCTAAAAAACAAAATGGAAGTTATATGTCATGAATTGGGAATGAGTGTTGCAACAGCTTTCACTATGTTTGCACGGAAATTCGTTCGTGAAAAAAAATTCCCGTTTGAACTTTCGATTAATTCCGATAAATTTTTCTCTCAAAGCAACATTGAATATCTTGAAAAAGTTACTTCAGAAATTGACGCAGGAAAAGCAAAACTCGAAGAACATGAACTTTGTAGTAATAATCGCATCATACAAGGGACATTATGACTAAATCACTGTTATATATTCACGGCAAGGGCGGAAACTCTCATGAAGTCGAACAATACAAAAAATTTTTCGTTGATTGTTATTGTTGCGGATTAGATTATGAAATTTCTACGCCGAATGAAACAAGAAAAATTATTGTGAGCGAATTTGAAGCCCTGCACAAAAATTATGGAAAAGTTTTTATCCTTGCTAACAGTATAGGCGCATATTTCTCAATGCTTGCACTTCAAGATATGCCCGTTGAAAAAGCGTTTTTCATTTCTCCGATTTTGGACATGGAAAAATTAATTTTCGACATCATGAAATTAGCAGGCGTAACTGAAAATGAACTTTTTGAAAAGGGCGAAATACAAACAAATTTCGGCGAAAATCTTTCATGGGAATATTTGTGTTATGTCCGTGATAATAAAATTAACTGGAATGTTGAAACTGAAATTTTATACGGTGAAAATGATAATCTGACTTCGCTTGAAACAGTTGAAAATTTTGTCAAAACTCACAACGCAAATTTAACAATTATGAAAAACGGCGAACATTGGTTTCATACTCCTGAACAAATGGAATTTCTTTATAAATGGCTTGAAAGGACTGTTTAATCATGAACGTAATCTTAATCGGCGGAGGCGGACGAGAACACGCAATCGCAAAATACATCGCAAAAAATCCTAAAGTAGAAAATTTTTACGCATTACCCGGAAACGGCGGAATTTCAAAATTTGCAGAATGTGTAAAAATTTCAGCAGAAGATATTGAGGGAATTGTCAGCTTCGCAAAAAATAATTCAATCGACTTCGCAATCGTTGCTCCCGATGATCCTTTGGCATTAGGCTGTGTCGATAAACTCGAGGAAATCGGCATTAAATGCTTCGGCTGTTCTCAAGATGCAGCGATGATTGAGAGCAGTAAAATTTTTGCAAAAGAGTTAATGACGAAAAATAATATTCCGACAGCAAAGTATAAAATCTTTACAAAGATTGACGAGGCATTATCTTATGTTGCGACTTCTGACTGTCCGATTGTAATTAAAGCTGACGGCCTTGCAAAAGGAAAAGGAGTTACTGTTGCGGAAAATTTCAAACAGGCTCGTGAAGCGATTATGTCATGCATGAGAGATAAAACTTTCGGAAAAAGCGGCGAGAGAATTTTAATTGAAGAATGTTTAACCGGCCATGAAGTTACGGTTTTAGCATTCACTGACGGTAAAACGATAATTCCGATGATTTCGTCAATGGATCACAAAAGAGCTTACGACGGGAATAAAGGTGCTAACACCGGAGGAATGGGAGTAATCGCACCAAATCCGTATTACACAAAAGAAATTGCGGACGAATGTATGGAAAAAATTTTTATCCCGACAATTAACGCCTTAAATTCAGAAAATCGAAAATTCAAAGGGTGTTTATATTTTGGCTTAATGCTGACGAAGGACGGAGCGAAAGTTATCGAATATAATTGCAGATTTGGAGACCCTGAAACCGAAGCGATTTTGCCGTTGTTGGACGGTGATTTATTTGAAATTATGCTGGCCGTAAGTGAGGAGAGATTAAACGAAGTCGAAGTTAAATTCAAAAATCTTTGTTCATGCTGCGTAATTTTAGCTTCGAGCGGTTATCCCGGAAATTATTTAACGGGATATGAAATTGATTTTGGAGACGTTGAAAAAATGCCGGACGTTGAAATTTTCCATTGCGGAACAAAACGAGAAGGGAATAAAATTTTGACATCGGGCGGAAGGGTTTTAGCGATTAATGCAGTCGGAGAAAGTTTAGAGATTGCACGAGAAAAATCTTACGAAGCCGTGAAGCAAATTAAATTTGAAAATATGCGTTACAGGTCTGACATCGGAGCGAATTAAATTTCATGTTCCCGTAGCTTGAGGGTTACGGGATTATTCCTTGTTCTCTTCTTAGTCTTTGTAATAAATTTGAAACTTTTTGTGATAAATGAATTGCATCGCCACGATAAAGCCGTTTTTGATAACATTCCTCGCAAAGCACTTTTATATTCTTAGGTCTGACATCAAAATGACAGCCGTTAATGTGATGTGCTACGGATAAGTTCGGATATTTTTTCATAATTACGCCGCAATCTTTTTCTTCACAGCGATATTCTCTCGACATTCGGTAAGCTCTTGAAATTTCGTCCCAGTTGTTGGGATAGTTATTTTTGATTTCAGTCCCGATTAAAATTTTATTTTTGTTTTTGAGGTCGTAGTCCATAAGTTCGTAAAGTTCTTTGAGTTCGGGCGGAAATTCATTATGCTTTGCACGGTAATCGAGACAATCATCGAAAAATTCATCAATGCTGAAAATTAACTTTCCAGCCTTTGCCGTTATTCCATTCAGATATACAATTTGGGCAAGGCTGAATATTATTTATTACATTTCCGTTGAAATCTTCAAACCATGATTTACTTGTAAATCTGTAACCTCCAAGCCAATTATTTGCTTCATCATAACTAACTGTTTTACATTTCATAAAATGAAATCCCTTAGCCGGAACGTCAGGATAATACAGCAAAAAACAGCCCGGCCAAATAAATTTTCTCGGCATTTGTCCAGTCCAGCCTGTGAGACCTGCAAATTTATTAGCAATGCAGTGCTGACATTCAGGTAATTGTCGAAGCGTATGATCGCTCATTAGAAAAAATTTTTTACCTTCCGGAACACGTACGAAATATTTTATATTTCCATTTTTTTGTGCATTCTGTATTGTTATACAAGTCGTAGAGTGAAAAGTTTGAGCGTCATTAGGATTATAAAGTACGAACGGCTCCATTTTTTTCTCCTGTTACAATGCCTGAATTATCTTTTGTATGTCGCTTCGACAGTTCGCAATGTCCGTTGAAACAACTCCCTGAACACTTCCGGCCAAGCTAATTATTTCTCTTCTGTAGGCGTTAATGTTATCTTGTAATTCCTTCGTTCTTATTGATTGTCTTCTAATTTCGTCGTAAATTCTCTGCTGGTTATTTTTGATTGTTTTCAAAGCATCAAAAATCTGACTTGCCCATCTCCCTATTTTCTCCATGTCTTCATCTTGAATTTTCACAACAGGAGGATTGGAAGTGTTCGTTGAATTATCTGTTGTATTTGTGCCCTCAGTTAAAACATCATACTTATCTTTTGAATTTGTCGAAATTACAATTTTTAATATATCTTCAAGTTTAGTTTCATTATCCTTTGCCAAGTTACTCACAACTCCTGATATTATTTTATTTTAGATTTTACAGTCTGATAGAATACTTGACAACAAAATTTATTTTACAGGAGACGAATTTTTTAATCATGAAAAACGTTAAAAGACTTTACACAGAACGAAAAGATAAAAATAATTTTGAAGTTACATCGCTTCTTAACGAAATTAAAAATATTAATGGCAATGAAAACCTTTCACGGGTTAGAATCTTAAATCGTTATGACGTTCAAGGCCTCAATGACGAAATGTTTAACGAATCCAAATTCACAATTTTTTCCGAGCCTTTTACCGATGAAATTTTTGATTTT
Organism: Synergistaceae bacterium; assembly: GCA_017449135.1. Classification (GTDB taxonomy): domain Bacteria; phylum Synergistota; class Synergistia; order Synergistales; family Aminobacteriaceae; genus JAFUXM01. The sequence continues at coordinate 29,382 of JAFSKE010000124.1, read as the reverse complement.
CTGCCTGACGATGCCGACAAAATTTTAGCCGTTGAATTTTTGCCTGGACAATATGATATGCGTGCTGATTCTGCCGAACAGTGTGCAATGTTGTTATTCGGATTTCGACCCGTCATTAAAACTGCAAGAATTTATTTGTTTTATGGCGAAGTTAATAACTTTGAGGCCGTCAGAAAATTTTTAATCAATCCCGTTGAAGCTCGTGAAGCCCAATTATCAGAATATGAATCTCTTAAAATCAATTACCCCGTTCCCGATGACGTTAAAGTTATTGAAATCGAAAAATTACATGAATTAAAAAATCTTGCAATGAGTCCCGAAGACATCGAATGCTGCAAAGAATATTTCAAATCCGAAAATCGTAATCCAACCTTAACCGAAATTAAAGTTTTAGACACTTACTGGTCAGATCATTGCAGGCACACGACATTTTTAACTCACATCGACAAAATCGAAATTTCAGATCCAAAAATCAATGAAACTTTCAAAACATATTTAGACATTCGCAAAGAATTAAATTATCCCGCCGACAAGCCCATAACTTTAATGGACATCGCAACAATCGGAGCTAAATATCTTCGCAGGAAAAATTTACTTCCCGACTTGGTTATCAGTGAAGAAAATAACGCCTGCACCGTGAAAATTAATGTAGATGTAAACGGCAAAAATGAATCTTGGCTCCTCCTCTTCAAAAATGAAACTCACAATCACCCGACCGAAATTGAACCCTTCGGAGGTGCTGCAACATGTATAGGCGGTGCAATTCGTGATCCATTATCAGGGCGTGCATATGTCTATCAGGCGATGAGAATTACGGGGGCTGCAAATCCTTTTGACGAAACAATGCCGGGAAAATTATCGCAGCGTTCAATAATCACAAAAGCCGCTCAAGGTTATTCGTCATACGGAAATCAAATCGGAATCCCTACAGGCTTAGTTGATGAAATTTATCACGAAGGTTACAAGGCAAAACGTCTCGAAGTCGGTGCTGTAATTGCTGCCGTTCCCGAAAAAAATGTTATCCGTGAAACACCTGAAGCAGGAGATTTAATTTTGTTGCTTGGAGGTAAAACAGGAAGAGACGGAATCGGAGGTGCTACGGGTTCGTCAATTTCGCATAATTCAAGCTCGATTGAAAATTGCGGTGCCGAAGTTCAAAAGGGAAATGCCCCAGAAGAAAGAAAATTACAGAGACTGTTCCGCAATCCCGATTTTACGAAATTAATTAAACGCTGTAACGATTTTGGAGCTGGCGGTGTCAGTGTTGCCGTAGGAGAATTGGCAGAAGGTTTGGAAATTAATCTTGACGCAGTGCCTTTGAAATATTCCGGACTTGACGGAACTGAAATTGCCGTCAGCGAATCTCAGGAACGTATGGCAATCGTAATCAGTGAAAAAAATCTTGAAGCCGTTAAAAATTTTGCATTGTCCGAAGATGTCCAGGCTACATTAATCGCAAAAGTTAATAATTCAGGACGAATGAAAATGTTGTGGAGAGGAAAGGAAATTGTAAATCTCTCACGTGAATTTATTAACAGCAATGGTGCTTCACGACATACAACCGTCTTAATGAAAGACTCTGCCTCCGCTTGCTTAATGGGAGGTGGCAGACAAAGTCTGACGGAGAGGTTAAAAGATTTGAATGTCTGTTCAAAACGCGGATTGTCTGAAAGATTCGATTCAACCGTCGGAGCAAATTCCGTTTTAATGCCGTTCGGTGGAAAATTTCAAAAAACTCCCGCTCAATCAATGGCAGCAAAAATTCCCGTCGGTATCAACGCCGAAACTGATACATGTTCGATAATGTCATGGGGATTTAATCCTGATATTTCCTCTCAATCAACTTTCAACGGAGCATATTTAGCAGTTCTCGAATCACTTTGTAAAATTATTGCTTGCGGTGGAAATCTCAAAAAATGCTGGCTCACGTTCCAGGAATATTTCGGAAAGCCTGAACACAATCCTGAAAAATGGGGGCTTCCTTTCGGTGCGTTATTGGGTGCTTTGAAGGCTCAATTAGATTTTGAAGTTGCAGCGATTGGCGGAAAAGACTCGATGAGCGGTTCATTTGTCAATAGCGAAGGAATTACTATCGATGTTCCGCCGACTTTGATTTCATTTGCAGTAAGTGTTGCCAATGTCAAAAACATAATTTCTCCTGAGTTTAAGAAAATCGGTTCAAAGGTTGTAATTCTCACTCCTGAATATGACGATTCAGGTTTGCCGACAAGAGAATCAATGCTGAAAATTTTTGACACGATTCAAAATCTAAATTCCCAGAATAAAATTCTTTCGTGTTTTGTGCCGACTTTCGGAGGAGTTAAGGCCGCAATCTTCAAAATGTGTTTAGGAAATAATTTAGGCTTTGAATTTGAAAATGAAAATCTTGACGGTAAATTTATAGTGGAAGTTGATGAATGCGATTATGATTTTCCTGTTCTCGGCCATGTAATCGAAATTCCCGAAATCAGATTCGCAAATGAAACTGTGAAATTAATTGACGCTGAAAAAATTTATAATTCAACGCTTGAAAAAATTTTCCCGACCGAAATTAACCTCTCTGTCTCTGCGAGACATCTCCCCTTAGAAAGGAGAGACAATAGGAGTGAGGAACACGCAGCCTCTCCGCTTGCGGGGAGGTGGTACGCAGTACCGGAGGGGTGCGGTGGAAGGGTTCTTTCATCTAAACCGAAATTCTTAATTCCTGTCTTTGCCGGCACAAACTGCGAATATGAAACTTCAAAAGCTATCGAGAAAGCTGGCGGAAAATCTGAAATTTTTGTCGTCAAAACCTTAACTCCCGAATTAATGAAAATCTCTGCTCACGAATTTGCAAATTCACTCCGAAATTCTCAAGCATTAGTTCTGCCCGGAGGATTCTCAAACGGTGATGAACCTGACGGATCGGGAAAATTCATTGCGATTTTCTTACGAAGTCCGGAAGTTCGTGAAGCCCTCGAAAATTTAATTGATTCAAGAGGCGGTTTAGTCTGTGGAATTTGTAACGGTTTTCAGGCTCTCGTAAAAACTGGTTTATTGCCGTTCGGAAAATTCACGAATCCTGAAAATTTATCTGCTACACTAACATTTAATTCTATTGGCCGTCATCAATCACGAATTATCCGGTCAAAAGTAATTTCAAATTCTTCGGCATGGCTGAGAAAAACTAAAATCGGCGATGTTTACTCGATTCCGATTTCACACGGCGAAGGAAAATTTTTGTGCGACGAAAATATTTTCGAGACTCTCATGAAAAATAATCAAATTGCCGGTCAATATGTTGATCTCGATAATAAAATTTCAATGCAAACGCAGTATAATCCTTCGTGTTCATGTTATGCTATTGAATGTATTACCTCACCTGACGGAAGAATTTTAGGACGTATGGGACATGTCGAACGGGTTGGCAGCAATCTTTACAGAAATGTTCCTGGAAATTACGACATGAAATTCTTTGAGTCAGCCTGCGAATATTTTAATAATTAAAAGGAGTTGTAAAAAATTTTGGACAGAAAAAATCTTGAGCAGTACTTAGGGAAAAGTATCGAAATTATGTTAATGCCTGACGGTCATAAAACTTCAGGCATTCTCCTAAAATGTGAAGAAGATCACATAGCTTTGGGCAATGAATTATTTGTTTATCAGATGATTTGGGGCGTTCGTCCGATTGAAAATACAGGGCAGATCCCCGATGAGAAAATCCCCGAAACCTCAACACCTCCTCTGCCTCAAATTTCTCAAACGACACAAACACAACCTCAAATTCAAATTCAGCCTCAGCCTCCAACGGAAAATATAATCGAATTTCTTGACGAACTCGATAGAATTATTTTGACGATGCAGGAAAATTTAGAGACTTATACATTAAATACTGAATATGTACGAAGATTCAGGACTAAAGACCGAAGCAAAATTCAAAATATAATCGAGAGCATTTTAACAAAATATCAGTATGCCGTAAAAACTCACGAGGACAGGCCGTATTCAATGCGAATGAGGGAATTGTCGGGAGCTGCTTATCGTCTATGGAAAGCAAATCAAAATAATATTGCTGCGTCTGAAATTTATGCTTTTGTTTTATATTTGACCGGCGAGAGCGAAAAAAGCGTAAAAATTTATATGAAGATTCACGATTTTCACGGTGCTTTCATGGCGGCAAATTCCATCGCATCAAAAATTTTAGCCGTTGCATGTATCATTGTCAGCGAAGATCTTAATTCCCGAAATCTCGCAACACTTTTGAAACTCGAACCCCCTCAATTAATTGCCGTTTTACTATGGATAATTAATAATGTCGTTAATAATGAAGATTCAAGAGAAGATTACAAAGAATTGTGTTTTAATCATGTTGCGGCGGTCTCATGGAAAATTTTAGGCTTTTCGCAATGGGAGAACAGAAAAAATTTATTCTCGAACGAAAACATAAATTCCTTAAAATTATGGCTTGAAAAACAAAGGTACGACGGCGAAATCATTAATGACGCTCTGAAAGTTTCATACAAGGAAAATTCTCTGACTCATGACAATAATAATATTGATTGGGCTACACAAAGATTTGAGGGCGAATTTGATTTCTTTAACCTTAGCAGAGAAAAATTGTACGGTTTCATAAAATGCCCGACACTTAAAAAACTTGGAGTTCCTTTGAAATCTGAAAATGCAGTTTTTGTCCATATCAACCAAATTCAGGATAAAGAATTGCGGCGGAAATTGCTTCTCGATAAAAGAATCAGACCGTCGATGAAAGTTTCTTTCAAACTTGGCAGAAATGTTGAAGGGCCTGCAGCTTATGAAGTACGTGAAAAAACAGGCTCAAAATCTGAAGGTGTGTTAAAAGTCGGAATGTTATCGGCTCTCTCTGAAGAAGGCGAAATCGATTTTTACAGGCGGCATGACGAAATACCTTTTGGAAAAATCCGTGCTAAGAACGACAAAAAACTTTATACCTTCAACGAAAAAAACATAATCGATCCATTATTGGCAGTATTCTTGGAATATTCACCGTCAGCAGAGGGACACCCTGTAAGATTTACGAAATCAGTTCATGACAACGATAAAATTCAAATTCATAATGTCGAATCGGCAATCCCGTTTCCTGAAGATAAAATCAAAGCATGGGAGGAAGAGGGATTAATTCAAAAGACAAAGGAACGAATGCAGTTATCGGATTCAAATGACGAAAACAACGAAGAAATTTTTGAAGCCGAAATAACGCCCGAAATCGAAGAAATCATAAATCGCAGTTACACGCCTCTTGAAGTTTACGAACCTGAAAAGGATAACAGTGCTGAATTTTTCAAGGTGTTCACAAGGACTCAGGAAAACGAAGCTCCGAGTAAAAAATATGTTGAGACTTTCGATGAACTTCCGAAATTTTTGCAGGATAAAATTTTGAGTGTCAAGACAGCGGGGAAATTAAACACTGAATTTTTGGGCGATACATTTTACCGGCGAGGGCATTATAAGGAAGTCAAGAGCAATTATTTATACCTTATCAGTAAATTCAACAGTGAAGACTCAACTTTGAAAAATTCCGAACGTGCCGAAAGATGTTTTTTGATTGCCAGATACGTTTATAACTTTTTCACGCTGGCAGACGATTCCGACATAAAAGCCTATTCACGCTCCGAAGAAGATAATATTAGAATTATGGCGTACAAGGGACTTGAATATCTGCTTTATGATCAGCTTGACGGTGCAAAAAAAGACGAATCGAATTACGAACATGCAAGGCGTTATTGTCTGTTGAAGATTGCGGACGAGATTCAGGAAGCACGAAGGATTGACGAGAATAACACATGGCTGAAAATTTATGTTTATTCATATTTTGTAAACGGCCTTAGATTTCATAATCATTCCGGCAAATGGTCAGCACACGGAATTTCGTTATCTGGAAGCAGCTTGCTCGAATCGGTTGACTTTGAAAAATTTTTTGAAGGTCTGTTGACTCTGGCATATGTAACGGAAGCGTCATTGTTGATTCCGACATTGAAGGGACTTTTGTATAATCCTGAATATTCGGGGAAACTTTCTGAAAAACTGGAACTTGATTTCGAGAATAACAAAAATTTTGAGGAAGAAATCCAATCGCATTTTCAGAATTTAGTTGATGAGTATGCAAAGACCGAGAGACACATGTTAGATCCTGAAGTGAAATTATCGCCGGAAATTTTCAGAATTTTGAGTGTTCAGTCAGCAATAATAAAACTGATGAAAGAGGAATTAATGAAAATTTTTGAAGCAACGCCGCAGAATTTTGATGTATTGCTGAGAAAATCGAATCCGATTCTTGACTCTGAAGAATACAGAAATTCACTTTCAAAGACAAGACGGAAATACAATCCTGACGCAGGGCTCTTGGATATTTTGCCGATAAATGTTTTGGGAAAAATCATGGGACAGTATTGGCAGAATTTTTCAGGATATTTTAACGACAGACCATATTTTCCATATTGGAAAGAGAGATTTGAAAAATTGCAGTGGGTCAGAAATCCCGTTGTCCATGCACACCCTGAATATGTCAAGAAAGAAGACATAGAACAGGTGAAGTCAATTTGTCAGGAAATCACAAAATGCCTTAGCGGTAAGAAATAAATGTTATAATAAAAATTAAGAAAAAGGCACTCGTTAGACGAGAAACAGAAAACGATTGCCTTAAAGGTTAGCCTAAACAGGACTTGCGATCCCGTTCAGGCGTAAGGTCTAAGCCTTAGAAACCCAAAAAGGATAACAAGGCACGAATAACAGTTAAAATTAATTCAAATACTGCTGCATAAGAACCAATAACGGTTAATATGTGCAGTATTTTTATTATTAATTCCAACTTCTTCATGCGTTATCCCCCCTTCCCTTAACGGTCAGAGAGGACACTCCGTTGGCATTCCCCGAAACCGAAGAATACCTCGTCCGAATAAATTTTATCACACGCAATTTCACAAAATTTTTCACGTAGGATGTTATAATAAAAGTCAAGAAAAAGCACTCGTTAGACGAGGTGAAGAGAACGAATGCTTATAAAGTTTGGGATTACCTAAGTAGGGGGGTGAAAACCTACTTAGGCGAGAAAATTAAAATCCCAAGTGGTTTAGAACAGCACGCACAGCTGTTAAGATTATTTCAAAAAATGCTGCATAAGTCCCAATCATGGCGACAAAATGCAGTATTTTTATTGCCGTGTTCAGCCATTTCACTCTATATCCCCTCCTTCCTTGCGTCAGAAGGAGATACCCCTCTGGTATCCCCAGCCGAACTGCTAAGAATACCTCGTCCGAATAAAATTTTATCACACGCAATTTCACAAAATTTTTCACGTTGTAGCATATAATGATACACATGAAAATTTTTAATTTAGGAGATATTTTATTTTTATGTTTTTTGACGGCGTAAAAAAATTCTTAGGTTTAGATCAAAATGCAAATGCCCTGAAAAAATATTCAGGCCTTGTTGATATTGTTAATTCTTATGCTGATGATATTCATTCAAAATCTGATGACGAAATTAAATCTCGTTTCAACGAATTAAAACTCAATCTCCCCGATGACCTCAGCGAAATTTTGCCCGAAGTTTTTGCCATTGTTCGGGAAGTTTCAGACAGAACGATAAATTTACGGCATTATGACGTTCAATTAATCGGCGGTATGGCTTTACATGACGGACGAATCGCTGAAATGAAAACCGGTGAAGGAAAAACTCTTGTCGCTCCTCTCGCAATAATATTAAACTCAATGAGAGGCGAGGGAGTTCATTTAGTTACTGTCAATGACTATTTAGCAAAAAGAGACGCTGAATGGATGAGTCCAGTTTATAATTTTCTCGGAATGAGAGCAGGCGTTATTTATCCTTACATGCCTCAAAACGAAAGAATTTCCGCTTACATGGCCGATGTAACTTATGGAACTAACAGCGAATTTGGTTTCGATTATTTGCGTGATAACATGGTCATGAGTGTTGATGAAATGGTGCAGAGAGGTCATAATTTCTGTATCGTTGACGAAGTTGACTCGATTTTAATCGACGAAGCAAGAACACCTTTAATTATTTCGGGGCCTTCGGACGATGACGCAGGATTATATATCAAGGCTGACAGTGCAGCACGAAGTTTGAAATTAGGTTCTGACTATGAAATTGACGAAAAAGAAAAAAGCGTCTCAATGACCGAATCAGGAATCCAAAAATGTGAAGATTATCTAAAAATGCCCGGTTTATTTTCAGATGTCGTCCATTCTGATTTAGCACACAGAATCATTCAGTCAATCAAGGCTCACGAATTATATAAACGTGATACTGATTATGTCGTTAAAGACGGCGAGGTTATTATCGTTGATGAGTTCACAGGGCGTTTAATGATTGGACGCAGATATTCAGACGGATTACATCAGGCAATCGAAGCTAAAGAACGTGTCAAAGTCGGCCGTGAAAGTCAGACTCTTGCAACAATAACTCTTCAAAATTATTTCAGAATGTATCACAAACTCGCAGGAATGACGGGAACTGCCGCAACTGAAGCCGAAGAATTTAGAGAAATTTACGGACTTCAGGTTGTTACGATTCCGACTCACAAGCCCATGATACGAACTGATAATCCCGATGTGATTTACGCAACAGAACACGAAAAATTTAATGCCGTTGCCGATGAAGTTCAAGAACGACATAAAAACGGCCAGCCTGTTTTAGTCGGTACAACTTCAATCGAGAATTCCGAGCGTGTCAGCAAATTATTGAAAGCCCGAAAAATCCCTCATAACGTCTTAAATGCAAAATTTCACGAGAAAGAAGCTGAAATTGTCGCTCAGGCAGGACGTGAAGGAGCCGTTACCGTTGCAACAAACATGGCAGGGCGCGGAACTGATATTATGCTTGGCGGAAATCCTTTCACTGAAGAAGAACACGAAAGAGTTATCAAAGCCGGAGGACTTGCGATTATCGGAACTGAACGGCACGAATCAAGGCGAATTGATAATCAGTTAAGGGGACGTTCAGGCCGTCAGGGAGATCCTGGAACTTCGAGATTTTATTTGTCGCTTGAAGATAATTTGTTGCGGTTATTCGGTTCGGAAAAAATTCAGCCTTTCATGAACAGACTCGGATTAAAAGACGGTGAAGCTATCGAGTCGTCAATGCTCTCAAAAATTATTGAGAACTCACAGAAAAAAGTTGAAGAATTACATTTTGACATCAGACGGCAGTTATTAGCTTACGACAACGTTATGAATCAACAGCGTGAAGCCATTTATGCAGAACGTGCCGACATAATTTCAACTCCTGATAACGAAATGCCTCAATGGGGCTGGGATATTATTAAAGGTGTTGTTAATGACATTCTCGAAAAATATTTCCCCGAAGATAATTCACAGACTGATCCCGAGAGAGCTGCATTAAGATTGAAATCTTTAACTGGTTCAAACATCGCCGAAAAAATTTCAACGGTTGATAATCGCCTCGACATGGAAGGAATGAGAGATGAAATTCTTGACGCAATAAAACTCAAATTCGATTCTAAAGTTTCAGAACTTGGCGAACCTGCGGGGACAATCATTCGTTATATTCTGTTAAATACAATGGACTCTGCGTGGCGTGAACATTTAACGGGAATGGACGAATTAAGGCGTGGAATCGGGCTTCGTGCAATCGGTCAGAAAGATCCTTTGGTCGAATATCAGTTTGAATCTTATAATTTGTTTGAAGAAATGATGGAGGGCGTTAAAAATTCCTTCAGCGAACAGATTTTCAGAGTTAAAATTGTAAGCGACGAAACAAAATTAAAACGTGAGCAGAAAATGACAATGGAAAAACGAGAATTTCAAATGTCAGGGCAGGGCGAACAAAATCACGAGCCATTGAAAAAAGCTGTTAAAGTCGGACGAAATGATCCATGCCCATGCGGCAGTGGAAAAAAATATAAATATTGTCATGGAAGGGGATTATAGGCAAAAATGAGAAAAATATTTTTTGCGTTTTTAATTATGATTGTATTTGCGGGGTCTGCATTCTCAGAGACTCCTGAATATAATTTATCTCAAATGAAACAAATGAATCCTGATTTTTCGACTTATCCTAACGAAGCCGGATTAATTTGGCGGAAACATGTTGTTTTTTCACGCTCTGAAGACGGAGGTTTAGAAGTTACAAGATTATATGTGATTCTTGGCCGTGAGGGATTAAATGAAAGATGGCTTTCTTGGAACATTCCCACTCCCAACAGAGGCAGAATCGAAATTTTAGAAGCTGATATCTATGACTATGATAAACTCCTAAAACTTTCAAGCATTACCCCTGATGAAAATATCAGTGCAGGAATAACAAAATTAAATTTTTCGGGAGTGTCGGATAAATTTATAATCGTTTTATCATGGAAGGAAATTTTACCGGAGCAATTAACGTTTGAAGGATATTCAGATTTTCAGGAAGATTTAAGAGTCTGGGAATCGATCACGGAAATTTATTCGCCTCAGGAATTATCCTACAAGACTTTTCCTGAACAAAATTCGCCCGAAATTGAAGAACTTGATTCCGAGATTTTATACAGGTGGCGTAACATCAACGCAGACCCTTATAACTCTTCAGGACTTGTTAAAACTCATAAATCGGGTGTTATTTTCTCCGCACGGAACGAAAATTCAAATTTGATTCCCATAGTTAAGGAAGCCGAAAACTTTAATTCTGACATTAATATTAAATATAACATGAAAGGTGGAGCAGCAAAATTCCTGTCATGGCTTGAGAAGCAGCCCGAAATAATTTTAGCCGAAGGTACTCCCCGAAAAATTCCGTCTGATTTCCCATTGTCGAAACGTGAAAAATTAATTTTCGCTAAACAGGTTTTGTCTGCAAACAAGATTAACGCAAATTTAGCTTGGAGAATACCATTTGACCCCGACGAAAAAACCCCGTTATGTCCTGCAATGCTGTGGGCAAGGAATCCCGTTCTTGATATTCAAGGCGTGAAAGGATTAAATTATATCGATTTTAATTCAGATGAGACTCTTGCAGGCGCAAAAATTTTTACTCTAAACAAGGAAAATAAATTAATCTCACGAAAAATCCCGCTCTCAAAATCTTCCGATAACAGATTAATCGCAAATATGAATCTCAAACTTGACGAAAACGGATCATTAAACGGAATCGTGAAGATTATTCCGCACGGCGAATGGAAAAATCTAAATCTTGATGTTTTAACGTTATTTCCAGATCTCACGAATTACAATAACGTAAAATATAAAGAATCCGAAATTTCTTTTAATGTCGAAAATAAACCCGGAGTTGCCGGAACAGGTCATGGAATTTTAGCCATTATACCGTTTTTCGAGCCTGTAATGGTCAGAAAACTTGGAGATTATGAGGACGGCGTGGAATTAAATTTTCCGTTTATAATGGAGCAGAATATAAATTTGGAATTTCCCAAAGGAGCTAAGGAAGCATTAATATCCGGGAAAGTTGCAAAGAATCCTGATAAAATAAATTACAGTCATTATTACAGGAGCAAAAAACATAGTCTGACGGCACAGGCAAGATTTGAGTTAAATATGCCTAACGTATCAAGCGGAAATGTCGGACTTTTACGAAGATATTTAGACCAATGGAGAATATTTTCTTCAAAGGCCATTCCGGTGAGGTAGATAATAAAAATGCAGAATATTGCAGTCTTAAAATTAAACGAAGCATTAAACAAAGCAGTAAAATCTCTCGGAGTTGAAAATTTTAACGCCGAATTTGAAAAGCCTAAACACGAAGGACACGGAGACAGGGCAGCAAGTGTTGCAATGAAGCTCGCAAAAGTTTTGAAGTCGAATCCCAGAGACATTGCAAACAAAATCGCCGAAAATCTAAAATCCGAATACATCGACAAAATCGAAATTGCCGGTGCAGGTTTTATAAATGTATTTTTGAACGGGAAATTTTATGCTGATTCAGTCTCGGATATTTTGAATCAGGGTGAAAATTACGGCTCTGTAGATCTCGGCAAAAATCGAAAAATCCAAGTTGAATTTGTCAGTGCAAACCCTACAGGGCCATTACATATCGGACACGGAAGAGGTGCTGCTGTAGGTGATTCTGTCGCAAGAATATTAAAATTCACGGGCTGGGATGTTCAGCGTGAATATTACATGAACGATTCAGGGCTTCAGATTGAAAATTTAGGAAAATCGACTCAGGCAAGATATTTTGAAATTTTAGGCCATAAAGATAAATGCGAATTTCCCGAAAACGGTTATAAAGGCGAATATTTATATGATGTTGCAAAAGAAATAATTAATCTCGAAGGCGAAAAATTTTTGACAATGCCATTAACTGAAAGTCTAAACTACTTCAAAAAATTTTCGGCTGATACTATCATGTCAGGAATTAAAAAGGATTTAGAGAAGTTCAGAGTTGGATTTGATAATTTCTTTCCTGAAGGATATTTGCACGAAAATAATCTCGTAAACTCGGCCATGCAGGAATTAAAATCAAACGGCTATGCTTACGAACAGGACGGGGCTTTATGGTTCAAAACCGAAGACACAATCGGCGATGACAAAGACAGGGTTTTAATTCGTGCAAACGGTGTTCCGACGTATTTTGCCTCTGACATTGCCTATCACAGAAATAAATTCATAACCCGAAATTTTGAAAAAGTTATTGACGTTTGGGGAGCTGATCATCACGGTTATATTGCACGTGTAAAAGCAGCGATTAAAGCAATGGGAAAAAATCCTGATGATTTCATAGTGCTTTTAATTCAGCTTGTGAATCTGTTGAGGGACGGTAAAACAGTAAACATGTCAACACGTTCAGGGGAATTTGTAACGTTGAGCGAAGTTTTAGACGAAACGGGAACTGACGCAGCGAGGTTTTTATTTTTGACGAGACGTTCGGACAGTCCTTTAGATTTTGATTTAGAGATTGCGAAGAGACAGACGAATGAGAATCCCGTTTATTACGTTCAATATGCACATGCAAGGATTTCGGGAGTTATGAGGGAGTTTGCGAAACTGAATAAAGATTTTCCCGACAACAACAAAATTCCCGAAGAGATTTTTGACGATAAAAACACTCGTGAACTTGCGGATATATTAACATTTTACCCTGATGAAATTTCGCAGGCCTCGAACGATTTAACGCCTCATATTTTGACGGGATATATTTTGAACGTTGCAGGAGCTTTTCATTCCTTCTACAACACTAACAGAATAATTGACGAACCCGAAGGAAAATTAAATCTTTCAATGGCCGCAAAAAACGTTATAGCTTCGTGTCTAAATCTTTTGGGTGTAAATGCTCCCGAAAGAATGTAATTTGAAATGTTATCGTTAAAGCGTGTAATTCTGATTACAATTCTGCTTGTGATTTTTGCGATTGCTGCGGGGTGCTATAAATTTGAGTACGACAGAATTTTAAGCATTCAGGACGCAATCAGAAAACGAGAGGCCGAACTTGCATCAAAACGTAACAGTGTTCAGGAATACCGTGAAAAAGTTTCGTTTTACAAGACTGACGAAGGAGCCGAACACTTAGCACGTGAGCAATATAATTTAGTTCGTGAAGGTGAGAGCGTTTTTTTGCTTCGGAGTGAAGATAAAGAGCCGGAATTTTAATTTATTTTATGGTAGCTGATAGTTATGGTTATAATAATTGTGGACTGCCATAAAATTTTGTTATGCTTGAAAAAAATAATTTATATCCTTCACATAAATAATTCTTGCCGTTTATTCTGTCTTTGGGGCAGCCTCCAAAACATAATTTTACATACTCACATTCAAAGCATTCGTTATTTAGGCCATAAATTTTATTGCAGCCAAATTCCTTGTTGAGATTCATTAAAATTTTCAAATCTGTGTCAGCTATATTTCCGAGATAATAAGCAGAAAAAGCATAACGATCGCAAGAATAAACGTCTCCGTTTGCTTCAACACAGCCGCAATGACCGCATAAAGGATTGTGTACGCATAATGAACAGGGAATATTATATAGATTTTCGATTGCCGAGTTAATTAACTGGACATGTTTTTTGTTTTTATCATACTTTAGCCATAAATTAAGAATTTCACATAAAAATTTTCCCCACTGTTCGGGCTCAAGGGAAAAAGGTTTTACAAAATTCCTGTCATCATGAAATTCAACAACCGGAAGAAACTGAATATAGTCCGTAAGTTCACGAAGAAAAAAATATAATTCACGAGGTTTTTGTGAATTTACGTCATTAACTGCTGTAAGTGTATTAAATGGAACTCCATATTTTTTGAGCAGTTCAATTCCCCTCATTGTCTTTGCAAATGAATCTTCACGATAAACATTATGCAGATTTTCAGAACCGTCAATGCTTACTCCCAACAGAAAATTATTAGCTTTGAAAAATTTACAAAATTCCCCATTCAATAAAATTCCGTTTGTCTGCAGGGTGTTAAGAATTTTGCGACCGGTTCCATATTTTTTTTGGAGATTAATTGCTTCGTGAAAGAAATCAAGCCCGGCAAGCAAAGGTTCTCCGCCGTGCCATGCAAATTCAATCACAGCGTTTTGACCGTGCATTGAAATATTTTGTCTTGTGAAATTTTCAAGAACTTCATGAGACATTATCGCAGGTTCTATGTTCAAAAGAGCTTTTTTGCCCGTATAGTAGCAGTATGTACAGTGAAGGTTGCAGGCACTTGATACGGGCTTTGCCATTATTGCATAAGTTCTGCTGTCATTAAACATTTACTTTATGAAGTGCAGACAAATAATCAAGCAGAGGTTTCAAAATATGTTCGCTGCTCTCGTTTGTAACTTCCTTTGCGATAGTGTTGTTCATAAGTCCGTTAAGCCTCATTATAAGTTCTCTGTTAGCCTCACGTTTTGATTTGCCTGCAAGATTATCCGTTTCATCTTTATCAGCATTCATGTTAAAAACCTGAACATCGTTGCTTGTGAAAAGTTCATCGAAAGTTGTAGGAGTATTGAACTGGCGAGGAGAAAAATATCTTGCGAACTTGTAGCCGTCCTCAGTTATAATTCCTCTCATTATTCCCCTGTCCATGCTCTGATTCGGACGCTGCAGCATATTTGAAAGACCTTTTGTATATGAAACTTCACCGCTCACAACTTCTATCGGAACAGACATTGAAATCATTTCATAACAAAATAACGCAGTATCCCTGACGGAATTTTTTTCACCTTTTATTAAAGGCATTAAACTTTTTCCGGGAATATCCTCTGAAATTTTCGCAATGTCAGCAAGAGTTGCGGCCAAATCAATGTGGCTTGTGAGTGCTGAAATTTTTTGTCCGCCGTTATAATCAGGGTGTACGATTATCAAAGGAACGTGAATATTATTCTCATAAACAAAACCTCCTTTGCCTTTCAATCCGTGAGAGCCGTGCATTTCTCCATGATCCGCAGTGAAAATTATTATCGTGTTTTTCAGCATGTCATTTTCTCGCAGGGTGTCTATGACTTTTTGAAGGTTGTTGTCAGAATCCTGAATACAGTTGAAATAATAATTTTGATAATCTTTCCAGAGTTCGGGAAGTGATTTTCCGGTCGTTTCAGTGTCGCTTACATCAAATGAGCCTGCTAAAATCCCCCAGTTGTTATTGTAGAGTTTTATTCCCTGCGGAACATCATCAGCAGTTAAATCAAAGTTATATGTCGAAGGAACAGGAACATCATAGCTGACATCATAAATTGAATCGCTTGGTCTGCCTCCCAAATGAAGTTTGGGGCTTTTATAACCTGTTATGTCATAGTCCATAATATCATGAGGATTAATCATAGTTAATAACAGGAAAAAAGGTTTGCCTTCGGAATTTAGATTCTTTCCTTTATCACCGAGCCATTCAACAGCTTCAGAAACAACAACAGGGTCTTTCTCGTGTCCCTGCCATACGCTGCCAATGTAGTCTGTTCCTCCCCAATCACGAAAACCGTAGTCAGTTAAATCAGTTATGTTTGACGTTCCACCTTCGATTGAAGAATCTCCGAGATGCCATTTTCCTTTTATTGCTGAATAATATCCTGCGTCATTCATGATGTCTCCGATAGTCCTTAGAGAACTGCTCATGGGATTTTGCCATGGAAAATCTGTGTTATCTGTCATTCCGGTGTCCTGAACGTGATGTCCCGTAAAAATCGTTGAGCGTGATGAAGTTGACATGTTAGAACAGACATAGTGTTTTTCAAAAGTAGTTCCCATTTCAGCTAATAATTTTCGAGCCTTGTAATTTGAATTTTGAGGGTACTGCGAAAAATAATGTTCCTGATCCGTAACTATCAGCATGACATTATAATTTTTGGGAATGTTATTTGAATTTCCTCCTCCGCAGCCTCCATTCATTACAATAAATGAAGCTGTCAGACCAACAGCCGCAATTTTATGAACAGGCCAGTTTTTCATGATAATAATTTCCTGCCTTTCTCCGTTAAATAAGCATTAAGAAGCATATTTTTCAGTGCTGTTAATTCCTCTGTCATTTCGTAATTGCTTTCTTCGGGATAAACCAGACCTTCTGCATATTTCGCAGCAACAGGGAGCATTGTGTACATTGACAAAATGAATAATTTTTTTTCCGAAATATCTGTTCTTAAAGTTCCGTCAATTTCTGCCTTTAGAAAAACAGTATGAAATTTTTTCGCAAAAACATTTACGGCATCGTTATAAGATTTCATTTGTTCAGATGTTGCCTTTTCATGTCTGACATAAACATCAAAATTCCTGTTAAATTTCAAAATATCCTTGTGATTTTTGTAGAGAGTTATATAAGCGTCAAGGTAAAATTCAAATTCCTGAGCCGCATTCATTTTTTCACCGTCGGATTTTTTGTAAAGTTCTTCAATTTCGATGTAATAATCTTTCCATTGTCTAACTCCTATGGCGATTACAAATTCAAGTTTCGTTGCAAAATATCTGTACAGTGTAGCTATTCCCAAATTGCAGGCTTTTGCTATGTCCTGCATTGATACGGCCTCGATAACATTTTCCGAAAAAATTTTGAAACCTGTTTTTAGCATAAGTTCCCGCTTTGCTGACATTTCCGCTAAATCTTTTTCTGTATTTCTCATTTGTATAAACAGCACCTCAAAATGATATGTGATTTATTATAATATTTTATCTATCATTTTCAAGATTAAAAAAAATGCCATTACAAATATAAAAATTGTAATGACTTAGAGTTGAATTGATGTCTATTTCACGGCTTCCTCAATAGCTGCTGCGACTTCCTGAGGTTTTGCCTGCCCTTTAGTTTCTTTCATTACGAGACCCTGAAGGAATTTTAATTTTTTCCCCTTTTTGTCTTTTCCTGATTTTATTTCTTCGAGGACATCGGGATTTTCTTTGAGTATGTTCTGTATTATTTCATTCAGAGCATTTCCTGCAACTCCGCCTTCGGTAATTCCCAAGTTTTTAATCGCTTCGTCAATGCCTGAATTATTCTTGAACATGTAATCAAAAACTTCTTTGCCCTGTGTCGTTGATAATTTTCCTTCGTCAACCCTTGAAACTAATTTTGCAAGATTCTCAGGCGTGATCGTGAAGTCAGAAATCTTTTTCTGCGTCTCGTTCAACACTCTCAAAACTTCCGTTCTGACCCAATGCGAAATTCTCACGGGGTTAGCGTCAAATTTCAAACATTCTTCAAAATATGCGGCTAAATTTTTATCGTCTGTTATAACGTCCGCAACTTCTCTGGGAATATTTAATTCGTTGACATAACGGTTTGCTTTAACATCGGGCATTTCGGGCATTTTTGCTTTCACTGCGTCGATTTCTTCCTGCGAAATATGAAGCGGAGGGAGATCGGGTTCAACGATGAATTTACGATAAAATTCTTTCGTTCGTGATGCAGTTGTAACACCTTTTGCGTCGTTCCAGTGTCTTGTTTCCTGTTTGACTTCTTCGCCGTTTAACATCATTTTTCTCTGACGTTTGATTTCAAATTCGATTGCACGTTCAAGAGCCTTAAATGAGTTCATGTTCTTGACTTCGACTTTTCTGCCCCAGCGTCCGTCTGAACATTTCATTGAAACGTTAGCGTCAAATCTCATCATTCCTTTTTCAAGTTCAACGTCTGAAGCTCCCGAATAAATTACTCTGCGTCTCAACGTCGTAACATATTCAACGGCTTCTTTTGCAGATGAAACATCAGGTTCCGAAACGATTTCGGCTAAAGGCATTCCGGATCTGTTGTAGTCAACGTAAGATGTTGCAGCTCCTTCAAGCCTCCCGTCTGATGCACTGTGATGAAGGCTCCCAACGTCCTCTTCAAGATGCAAATGATGAACTCGGATTTTTTTCAAATTTCCGTTTTCGTCATGAACTTCAATAAATCCCTCTGTAGTAATCGGCAAATCGCATTGGCTTATCTGATGTCCTTTAGGGAGATCGGGATAAAAATACGATTTTCTGAAAAACAATGATTTCGGACGAATCCCGCAGTTTAACGCGAGTCCTGCCCTCATTCCCTGCTCTACGACTTTATGATTTAATCTCGGCAATGTTCCAGGCAGCCCCATACAAACGGGACAAATATTTGTGTTAGGTTCAGAATCCGGATTTGTCGAACATGAGCAGAATATTTTTGTGTCGCTCTTTAATCTGATATGAATTTCAATTCCTATTACCGGTGTAAAAGTTAATTCGGCCATGATTGATTATTCGCCTCCGTTTGCAATTTTCGGTGTTCCCAAATGACGTTCGAGAATTATTCCTGTGTTCAAAATTTCGGGATCGCTCCAGCGTTTGCCGATTAACTGAAGTCCGACGGGAAGATTTCCTGAATATCCCGTGAAAAATGAAAGTCCGGGAAGTCCGGCAAGATTTACGGGAAGAGTGTATAAATCCGTTGCGTAACTTTTCATTTCGTCATCGTCATTTTCTCCGATTTTTTGAGGCAGTGAAGGTGTTACGGGCTGTAAAATAAAATCAACGTCTTCAAATGCTTTCGTAAATTCCTGAGCTATTAAAGTTCTGACTTTTGTTGCTGCAACATAATATTCTTCACACCTTGAAGGTTCTGTTAAACATGTTCCGGCTATGATTCGTGATTTAACTTCGCTTCCAAATCCGTAAGACCTTACACGTTCAAACATTTCTTTAATTCCCGAAGCGTCTTTAACAGTGTAACCGAGTCTGATTCCGTCGTAACGTTCCAGATTTGTGTGAGCCTCACTCATTGCGAGAGCGTAATAACATGCTACAGCGTAACGAGCCACAACAGGCAATGAAACTTCCGTAATTATTGCTCCTTCGTCTTCAAGGATTTTTTGAACTTTTTTCATTGCGTCTGAAATCGGCGTGTCAAGTTTGAAATCCTGAAATTCTTTAACGAGTGCGATTTTTTTACCTTTAACGCTGACATCTTCGGAATGTGTGAAATCAAATTTTTTCCCTCTGAAACAACTTGAGTCCATTGGGTCATATTGACTGATTACGGACATTACAAGCTGTAAATCTCTGACAGTTCTTGCGAATGGGCCTATTTGATCGAGTGATGAGCCGTAAGAAATTAAACCGTATCTGCTGACCATTCCATAAGTCGGTTTTAATCCGTAAACACCGCAGAACGATGCAGGCTGACGAATTGAACCTCCCGTGTCGCTTCCGAGTGAAAAAGGAACATAACCTGCACTTACTGCCGCAGCACTTCCTCCCGAACTTCCGCCGGGAACTCTTGAAATATCATTCGGGTTATGTGTTGCTCCGTAGGCTGAATTTCCGCAGGTGTTTCCCATTGCAAATTCGTCCATGTTTGCCTTACCCATTAAAACTGCTCCGGCTTCCCGTAAATCTTTCCAAGCTGTAGCATCATAAGGCGGTCTCCAGTCTCCAAGAATTTTGCTTGCTGCTGTAGTTTTAATTCCTTTAGTGCATAAATTGTCTTTTAGGATTGTCGGGACACCTGCTAAAATTCCGTTATTGTTTTCGTTTAACTGAGACTTTGCGAAATCTTCAGTGCGAGTGATTAAGGCATGAATATTTTTTTCACATTTTTCGATTCTGTTTTTGCAGGATTCGTAGACTTCAAGGGGTGAAAATTTTTTCGCTTTCAGTCCTTCAACAAGAAAACTTAAATTTAACTCGTAAAGTTCCATATTTTATTCCTCCATAATTCGAGGTACTTTGAAGAACGCCCCGTCAACGTGTTCGCTCTCGTCAAAAATTGCCTGAGTGTTTGTGAATGAAATAACTGTGTCTTCTCTCAAAGGACATTCAAGGGTTTCCGCAAAGCTGAAAGGTTCGACATTCTCAAGATTTAATTCTTTGAATCTGTCGAGCATGTCAAGAAAATTATTGATGTAACGAACGGCATTTGAAAGTTCCTCTTCTGTCAGTAACAAACGGGATTCAAGTGCTATTGCGTTTACTTCTTCGCTGTTAAGTTTCAAAATTATTTTATTCCCTTCTAAGTTTTAATATTAAAATTTTTCGTGAGTATTATAACAACTAACAAAAGGAGGGGAGGCAGAATCTACATTTCTCCCCGTTCGATTGCTACAATTCCTGTGCGGGCAAGTTCGATAATTCCAAATTCCTTTAACAAGTCCTCAAATGCTTTTGTCTTTTGATCATCGCCAGTAACTGATAACGTAATGCTGTCAGGCGTGATGTCGATTACCGAACCTCTGAAAATATTTCCAATTTGAATAATCTCGTTTCTCGATGCCCTGTCGGCTGCTTTAACCCGAACCAGCATTAATTCACGGCGAATCGATTTTGAAGGATCAAGAATTTCAACGTAATGAATCGGAACTAATTTTCTTAACTGGTTGCAGAGCAATTTAATTTTCTCATCGTCAGAATAAATTTCAATCGTAAATCTTGTAACATTCTGATCCGTTGTCCAGCCTGCCGCTATGGTCTCAATGTTGTAGCCCTTTCGTGAAAATAAATGTGCGAGCTGTGATAAAACACCTGCTTCGTTATCCATTGCAGTAACGATTGTGTAACGTTTCAAATTTTTGTTTGACTCCTTAGCCTGCATTAAAATCACATCTCCTTTAATAAAGCATAAATTCAGAAATAAAACTGTTTCCGCCAACCATTGGTCTTACCATTTCGTCCATGTCGATTTTGCAGTCAATTACCCAGCCGACATTATCTCCGTTCTTTCGTGCATTTACGGCTTCGGTTAAGACATTTCGCAGCATTTCAACATTTGTAACTTTTCGACCGTGAACTCCGTAGGCTTCAGCTAATTTTGTGAAGTCGGGCGATCTGTCTAAAGTCGTCTGTGAATATCTTTCCTTGTAAATTAAATGCTGCCATTGTCGAACCATTCCAAGCGTAGAATTATTAAAAATCAGCGTGATTATCGGTAATTTATAATATTCTTCAGTGCAAAGTTCGTTGCAGTTCATTCTGAAACTTCCATCGCCGGTAACATGCAAAACCGTTTTTTCAGGATTTCCGACCTGTGCCCCGATTGCCGCTCCAAGTCCGAAGCCCATTGTCCCGAAGCCTCCCGAAGTTATTAATTGTCCGGGATAATCAAATTTGAAATGTTGAATCGCCCACATTTGATGCTGTCCAACGTCTGTTGTAACGATTGTATCCTGAGGCAGAATTTCTGCTGCTGACGATAAAATTTCTTTCGGCGTTAAAGTTTCGTCTGTTCTGTCATCGTATTCTGTTTCACGTTTGAATGAAAAGACATAATCCTTCCAGAGATCATTTTTTTTGTCGCGTTTTAATTTTGCCAGCAATAAATTCAGAATTTTTTTTGCGTCTCCTACAATGCTTAAATCGGATTTCACGTTTTTGTTAATTTCTGAAGCGTCAATGTCAATGTGTACAATTTTTGCGTTCTTTGCAAAACCTGCCGGATTTAACGTTACACGATCCGAAAATCTGCACCCTACTGCAATTAACAGATCACATGAATCACATGCCATATTTGAAGCCTGTGAGCCGTGCATTCCAATCATTCCGGTTTTTAACGGCGAATCTCCGGGAAAAGCTCCTCCGCCCATAACCGTAATTGCAACAGGAGAATCGATTCGTGTTGCAAGAGTTCTAAATTCCTGCGATGCCTTTGCCCTAACAACTCCGCCTCCGCAGATTAATAACGGTTTTTCGGATTTGTCGATTAATTCGGCAAGTTCATCAATCGCACTTAAATCAATGTCAGGATAACCAATGCTTGGGTGATGAGTTTTCTTCAATCGTGAAATTCTGTTTTCGTTGCTTGAAAAATATTCGTCAGGTGTCATGGGATAATATTCGCACTCATCTGAAGTTGCGTTTTTCTGAATGTCAATTAACACTGGCCCCGGACGACCTGATTTAGCAATTAAAAATGCTTCTCTAACTGTGTCGGCTAATTTTTCAACCTTGCTGACTGTGTAACTGCATTTTGTGATTGGCAGAGTTACGCCGGTTATGTCAACTTCCTGAAACGAATCACGGCCTATTAAATCGCTGTTTACGTTGCAGGTTATAAAAACTACAGGAGACGAATCCATGTATGCCGTAGCAACACCGGTTGTTAAATTCGTCGAACCCGGCCCCGATGTTGCAAAACAAACTCCGACTTTACCAGTCGAACGTGCGTAACCGTCCGCAGCATGTGAAGCTCCCTGTTCGTGAGCGGTTAAAATGTGCTTGATTTCTTTGTGATCGTATAATTTGTCGTAAACGTTGAGAATCGCTCCGCCGGGATAACCGAAAATCGTATCGACTCCCTGTTCAATTAAACATTGAATTAAAATTTCAGATCCATTTAATTTCCTGCTTGTGTTCAAGAAAGAAAATCCCCCTCGAAAAAATTTTTCGTAAATTCTAACACACGAGGGGAAAAAATAGTTTATGCTTTAGCTTTTTTCAGCCAGTCTTTACCGTCCGTAAATCTTGAAACTATGAACGAAACAACATAATCTCCAGCAGCATTAATCATTGTCGCCGGAGGATCTACCAAGTTTCCAATCGCTACTAAAATTGGAAATGCAAGTTCCATGTTATCAGGGAAGAAAATTGTGCAGATTATGTATTCTCCGATGTAACCGCCGCCTGGTACTCCGCTCATTCCGACAGATGAGAATACCGCTACCAAAATTATAAACGGCAATTCCGAAAGCGTTAAAGGCTGTCCCAAAACTCCGAGAACAAACGCAATTTTTAATACGCATGAAAAACATGAACCGTCCATGTGCATTGTTGCTCCCAAAGGTAAAACAATATCACTGACATCTTTTGAAATTCCCGACTCTGCTGCGACTTCCATATTTGTAGGAATCGTTGCGATTGATGAACACGTACCAAGCGAAACGACTGCCGGCTTCAAAATATGTCTGAACATCACACGAACGCCCTCAGAACCTGCTCCAATCCATGCCATAATCGGAAATGCCGTGAAAATATAAATGAAACACACAGGATAATAAAGTCCCAAAGCCCTTGCGTATGCTTGTGTAATTTGAGGGCCGTAACTTGCAACGAGGTCTGCAAAGATTGCGAAAAATGCTATCGGTGCATAATACGTTACAATCTTTACCATTTTTAACATTACTGCCGTCATGCTCACTAAAAATTTTCTTACCGGTTCGCCGTCTTCACCGCTTAAATTTACGGCAAATCCAAACAACAAAGAGAAAACTATTAACGGGAGCATTGCACGTCTTGATAATAATCCGACAAAATCCTCAACTGTAAAGAAATTTACGATCATTTGAGTCATTGTTGCGTGAGAACCGATTTCCTCTCTTGCAACTTCAGTCCATGCACTCGTAACGGGCGGGAAAACGAGTATTAAAGCGAAGTAAATTATTGTTGCGAATACACCGGTGATTATAAACGTAATAATCGTAGTCCACATTATTTTGCCGGAACGTTTGAGATTTTTTGTGCCTGCTATTGCTCCTGAAATTGACGAAAAAACCATCGGGACAACAATGCAGAACATCAAACGAATGAAAATCGTGCCGAGAAATGCAATATTACCTGAAAATTCAGGATAAACGTACCCCGTTACGGCACCTAAAATCATTGCTAACAGAAGAATTACCAGGAAAAAATAATTATGAACGACATCTTTTGCCTTCATTAAAAACGAAACCTCCTAAGAAATTATTTAATTTATTATATACTTGTTTTTGTTGTATACTTATTTACAAGTTTCAAATTAAAGGAGTGTTTTAATGAAAAAGGTATTTTTTACATTAATCCTCGCTGCATTTGTTTTCGGATTTTCGGGAATCGTTTTTGCGGACGATGACGGCCGTTACGTTCGTGAAAGAGCTGCACAGGAGAATATTAAATTAATTACCGTTGAACAGGCAAAACAAATCGCATTGCAAAAACTTAATGCGGGGTCAAACGTTTATTTTAAGGATATTGACCTTGACGACGAAGCAGATGACTATCCTAACGCAACATATTTCAGACCTGTTTATCAAATGGAAGTTATCGCCGGCCATGTTGAATATGACATTGACATTGACGCTGTAACAGGCCAAGTTCTGAAATTCAAAATTGACGATTAAGGAGTGATTAAACTGGCTAAGGCTTCAACGAAAAAAACAGCACAGACTAAAGAACAGATTTTGGAAGAAGCAATCGGAGAGATTCGCGGAAAATTCGGCGAAGGTGCGATAATGCGTTTGGGAGAGACGGCGAAAAAGAACATCGATATTATTCCCAGCGGAATTTTGCCCCTCGACGTAGCATTAGGAATCGGAGGTTATCCCAAAGGCAGGATTGTTGAAATTTTTGGCCCTGAAGGTTCAGGAAAAACTACAATCGCATTGTGTGCTGTTGCAGAGGCTCAAAAGGCAGGAGGAATAGCGGCTTTCATTGATGCTGAACATGCTCTTGATCCGAGACTTGCTGTAACACTCGGAGTAAACATCGAAAATTTATACATGTCTCAACCTGACAGCGGGGAACAGGCTTTGTATGTTTTGGATCAGTTAGTCAGAACCGGTGCAGTAGATATTGTAGTCGTTGATTCAGTTGCTGCTTTGACACCTCAAGCTGAAATTGACGGGAGAATCGGAGAAAGCCAGCTTGGTTTGCAGGCAAGATTAATGTCATATTCATTGAGAAGGCTTGCTTCGATAATCTCAAAAACAAATTGCATCGTAATATTTATAAACCAGCTTCGAGCGATGATTTCAACAGGTTATGCACCTGGCCCAAGTGAAACAACAACGGGTGGAAGAGCGTTAAAATTTTATTCCTCAATAAGACTTGAAGTCCGACGTGGTAAAAAACTCGAAAAGGGAGATGTAACGATCGGACACGAATTATTTTTGAAGGTCGTAAAAAACAAATTAGCTCCTCCATTCAGAACCGCACACGCAAGTTTAATTTACGGCAAGGGTATTCCTGTCGGCGTTGCAGTAGTTGACATGGCCATTGACTACGGAATAATCATAAAACGAGGCGCATGGCTTGCTTATAAAGGTGAAACTCTCGGACAGGGCAAAGAGGCAGTTGCAAAATTTTTGTACGAGAACAAACCTTTACAAGACGAAATAATGAAAGCCATAATGTCAGAAGTCAATAAAGGAATTGGCTATATTCCGGATCCTTCGGAGATGTCAGACAACGAGAACACAGACGAAATTAAATCCGAAGAGGTTATGGGAGAAGAGGAAGGCGACGAGGAAATTTTAGATATTTCCGACAGCGAATAATTTTTATTTTTTATTAAACCCCTTCGCTTAATTTGTAAACGGAGGGGTATTATTTTATTCCGTCATTGCTTTTATGACTAAGTCAACAGCTTCTCCACGTGTCATTTTATTAGTGATTTCGAGTTTTAATTTTTTCCCCGAAATTTTTTCAGCTCTCTCAATCATATTTTTTGTTTCTTTATTGCTGAGTCTTTCGTTAATTCCAAAACGTCCTTTTATGGTTTTATGTCCTTTTTTCCCTGCATTTATGTTTTTCGCAGGAAGATTCGGAATTTGTTTAGGATCAAGAAGTTTGTAAAGTGTCGCAAGCTGAACGCTGCCGAAAAATTTATGTTCTCTCGGAACGTCTTTGTAATTACAAAGTGAAATAACTACTCCGTCATTAACAAGCCTTTTTTGAACGCTCAAAGCACTTACATCACGAGGCTGAATTTTATTTTGAACCGCAACAGCAGCCAATGCCCCCGCAGCCTGTCCCGTCATCATGCAAATAGGCTGAAGTCTTGTAGCACTCGAAACAAGCCTTGACATCGACAAATTTTTTTCAGCGGCAATAAAATTATCCGTGCTTTCAGGAATTAATATCCTCATAGGAACTTGAAAAGCTCCCTGCGGCATGTCTCCATAAATTGATGACTGCTTTTCGCCTAAATCACTTTCCAGATCGTCATCATCATCTCCGCCGTGAACATCAAGATTGTAACCTCCGATTGCTATTGCGTCGTAAAATTCATTATTCTTGTTTCCGATTCTCCAGCTTAATGAATTTTTGTGTACAGCACTTGAATTAAACGTGTAATTCCCTAACATTCGCCTCGATTCCCTGACATAAGGTATCGGTGGAAAATGTTTTGCTATATTCTGCCATTCTTCGGATAAGTTCATATCTTTTGCAGCTTCGGGCAGTTCTCCGTATTCGTTCTCATCGACTGACCAATTCTCTTTTAATTCGTTTTGAACGTAATAAATAAAATGCAATGTCTTTAACAATGCGTCCTGCTCAATCTGTCTGCGTAAATCTTTATCTTCAAGATATTTTACGGTTAAGCCGTAATGTCCTTTCCAAAAATACATTCCAGGATAATCATTTCCCCAATTAACACCGGTTTTCGTAATTTTGTCCCAGTCTTTGCGTTTTCCCGTGTAGCTTCCGGGCAAAAATGAATCAGGCACTGCACGATAAGCGTTATGAGAAATTAAATTTACGGGAAGTTTTACGGGATATTTTCCTTGAAAGTCAAAACCGTTTTTTGCAACATATCCCTGATAATTCTTTTTTGCTTTTTCGTAACCGGGCAAAGGATTTTTTACTTTCAGATTTTCGGGAATCCCATCAGAATATTTTCGGATTATCGTTGTCCATGTTATATCCTGAATGTAAACGTCCTTATCTGTGTCAGGCGAAACTGAATTACCGGCTCTGTATTTTGCACCGATTAACGGCAGAATGTCTCCGTATTCCGTTGTGTCAATCAGAATTTTGAAATTTATGTTTTTGATCCCGTCGGGAGTTTTCACGGTAACAAATTTTTGCTCTGTTTCATTCTTAACTGAAATTATTTGAGAATGATACAAAATATCTGCACTCTGAGTCATTTCCTTCAAAATTTTATCGCCGACTGAAGGTTCAAAGGCTCTTGTGTTGACTTTCCAATAGCATGTTGCGATTGATTTTTTCATTTTTGCGTAATAATCACGGACTTTGTTTATAAATTCTAAATATATTCCGCTCTCAATTCCGCTCATGTCGTCCATTGTCGAAACTCCCGCAGCCGTTGCCTGACCTCCGAGCATGTATGTAGGTTCAACGATTAAAACCTTCACGCCCATTCTTGAAGCCTGAATCGCCGCAGCAGTTCCTCCCATTCCTCCGCCTGCAATCACAACGTCATAATCATTTTCGACTGCATAAGATGAATGACTTAAACATAAAACTAAAATCACGACTGATATAAATAAATTTCTTATTTTCAAAATCGAATCTCCTTTGTAAAATTATTATGTAAATTATATAGGAGAAAATAAATATTAATGTATTGTCTTGAAAGTTTTTGCACTGATCCCGTTGAAAATTTGAATTTTGAGGAAAAATTATGCAGTCTTAACACCGAAATTTTTATGTTATGGCGAAATTCTCCCTCAATAATTGTCGGCAGATACGGAAATATTGAAAATGATGTCGATGTCGATTTCGCAAATTCAAATAACATTAAAATTGTCCGTAGAAATTCCGGAGGCGGCACTGTCTATCATGATTTAGGAAATGTAAATTATAGTTTTATCATGAAAGATAACAAAAATTTAACGCTTGAATATTTTTCCCGAATCATAATTAAAACTCTCTACAAAATAGGAATTAATGCAAATCTCGAATTTTCACACAATGATATTAAAGCTGACGGATTAAAAATTTCGGGCTCTGCTCAATATCATAATCACGGAGTAATTTTGCATCACGGAACTTTATTATTTGACTCGGACTTAAAGATAATGCAAAAAATTTTGAAAAACTGCGGCCATGTTGCTAATATTAGACCGATGTTGAAAAATGACATGAATATTAATGAATTTATGAAAGGAATTTTTGAGAATGTTGAATTTTAATAATGACGTTAAATACACTAAATCTAACGAATGGGCAAAGAAATTTGAAAATTTTATCCGTGTCGGAATTGATGATTATTCGCAGTCATCTTTGGGTGATATTGTTCACGTTGAAATTTCGGAAATCGGAACTCATGTTGAAGCCGGAAAACCTTTTGGGAAAATCGAAGCTACAAAATCCGTAAGCGATATAAATTCTCCAGTTTCAGGCGTAATCACGAAAATCAACAATGAAGTAATCGAAAATCCCGGCATCATAAATATTGCTCCTTTTGATGAAGGCTGGTTAATCGAGATTGAACCCGAAAATATTTCAGAATTTGACGCTTTAATGGATTCTGGCGAATACAAAAAATTTATATCAAAATGACAACTTCAGAACGAATTAAACGCATTAAAGACTTCAAAAACGAAATTTTCAGGGAATACGGATATTATTATTATGTTCCAATGGCCGAAGCATACGATATTCAAATTCCCGTTACTGTCGGCTGTTCTTATGATAAATGTTTATTCTGCGACTTAAACGGGGCTTCAAAATTTCACGAAATCCCTCTCGACAAAATCAATGAAAATATTAAAAAATTACGATTCATTCATGAGGACAAATTAGGGAGTGCGAAAAGATTTTTGCTTGCGGGCGGAAATCCTTTTGTCTTAAGCACAGAAAAATTGTTGCGAATTTCGGAGATGATTCACGAAAATTTCCCAGAGTGCGAATATATTTCTGCATTCTCAAGAGCCGATGACGTAACACGAAAGAATATTGACGAGTTAAAAATTTTACATGATTCAGGCTATGACAGATTATGTTTAGGGATTGAATCAGGTTCTGATGAAGTTTTGAAATTTCAGAATAAAGGCGTTACATGTTCCGAAAATCTCGAAGCAATGAAAATTCTTGACGATTCAAAAATCAAATACTCGGCTTATATAATGCTTGGACTTGGAGGAAAAAATTTATCGGAAATTCACGTCAACGAAACCGCAAAATTATTAAATTCCGCAAATCCTTTTGCTTTGACCGTTGTAACTTTAGTGTTATTCAGGAACGCAAAATTAATCGAAAAGGTTAAAACTCACGAATTTCAAAGACTACACCCTTTTGAAGCATTGAAAGAAGGACGGAAATTATTATCGCTCCTCGACATCAATACAATCTGGGACGCAACACACAAAACAAATATTTTT
>JAFSKE010000123.1 GCA_017449135.1 Synergistaceae bacterium | reverse complement strand
GTTTATTACTCTTCCCAGAGTCTTTCAAGCCTGTAAAAATCCCTGCCCTTATGACTGAAAACGTGAACGACAACATCGCCTGAATCAATTAATCTCCAGTTTAAGCTCTGTTCACCTTCGATTTTGCATTGTCTTCCTTCATTCTCTAAAACTTTTTCGGCTGTTTCGGTTAAAGTTTTCATGTGAGTGTCGGAATTTCCCGTTACAATTACAAAAGCGTCTGCAAGTCCGCCCCTGTCTTTAAGGTCTAACGTGATAATGTCCTCGCCGTTTTTCTCGTCTAAGGCTGCTGTGATTTTCTCTAAGATTTCGTTCATGATTTTTTAATTAATAAATTCTCCTTTTCAAATTTTGCCGAATTTTCAAGACGTAAATTATATTATAATTTTCCTGCTCCGTCAGAACTTCCGGTAATATAAAAATCAGCTTTCAACCCCGTAAGGTCTTTATATTTTCGTCCGATTTCGTCAATGAATTTATCGACAGATTTTTCATTCACGATACTCACCGTACAGCCCCCGAATCCTCCGCCCGTCATTCTTGAACCGATAACGCCCTCAAAGTTCCATGCGAGTTTTGCTAAAATGTCAGTCTCCTTAACCGTAACTTCGTAAAAATCCCTTAATGAAACGTGTGAAGCATTCATTAATTTTCCGAACGTCAATAAATCTCCGTTTTTCAACGCCTCCGAAGCCCTTAAAGCACGTGAATTTTCGTTTACGGCATGAATTGCACGTCGTAAATCAACGGGATCATTAACGCAATAGGAATATTCATCAAGTTCATTTTGAGTTAATTCGCATAGACATGAAATATTTTTTTGAGCCTGAATATCTTTGAGAGCGTTTTCACATTGTTGACGGCGCAAATTGTATTCAGAACCTACAAGAGAATGAGGAACGTTTGAATTTGCGAGAACGATTTTGCAGTCTCCCAATTCCAAAGGAGCGTAAAAATATTCAAGTGTTGAACAGTTTAACAAAACGGCGTGATTTTTCTTTCCCATGCTGACGGCGAACTGATCCATGATTCCGCAGTGCATTCCGACAAAATTATTTTCGGCTTCCTGAGATAATTTAGCTGCGTTGACTCCGTCAATGTCGAAATTTAATAACCCGCTGAAAATTTTAACTGTCAAAACTTCAATAGCTGCCGAAGATGACAACCCCGCACCGTCAGGAAGATTTCCGGAATATAAAATATCAACTCCCGAGTTAAATTTATATCCGTGAGATTTTAAGACATTTACGACTCCCAAAGGATAATTTACCCATGAACGATTGATATTTAATTTTTCGTGAACGTCATCAAACGAAATTTCAAACGGCGAATTAAATTCAGAATCAAAATTCATTGAGTACAGACGCAAAGTTTTTTCGGGTCTTGCTGCGGCGAGTGCGGAAATCCCTAAATCTATCGCACACGGAAAAACAAATCCGCCCTCATGGTCAGTATGTTCACCGATTAAATTAACACGGCCGGGAGCAAAAAATTTTGTTGTTTTTGAGGCTGTGTTGTTGAAAATTTTTGTGAAAGTCTCCTGCATTTTTAATCTCCTATAATTTTTCGTAGCACGAACCTGATTTTTTGACACGGATAATTCCGGGAGCTTTTATGTGCATTCCTGCAATCGGAATTTCTTTTTGTGAGGCGTAATCAAGAATAAATTTTCGTGATTGAATAGCTTTTTCGGGGTCAACGTCATACCTTACGGCAACATCAGGAACAGGAAGCTGAATATCAATGAAGTGCATGATGTCGCCGACGATTAACAATTTTTCATTTCCCGACTGAATTAAAAACGAAGTATGTCCGGGAGTATGTCCGATTGTGTCAATGGCTTTAACACCCTCGACAACTTCATCGCCGAAATCAAATAAATGCAAATGTCCTTCGTAAAGTTTCAGGGCATTAATAATATTTTCGTCCTTCAAATCTTCGAGCCAGTATTTATATTCGGGTTTTGAAATATAAATTTCAGCATTCTTGAAAGCAGCTTTATTTTCACCTGTTACAAGCCCTCCGAAATGGTCAGGGTGTAAATGAGTGAGCAAAATAATTTTTATGTCGTCAGGATTTTTACCGTTTTTGACGAGTTCATTCATGATATTTCCGCCTTTTAATCCTGTGTCGAATAAAATTTCGTTTTCTCCGGCCTTAACGAAAAATGCCAAAATCTGATGTTGAGTTTTAGCGTTTGGCATAAATTCCGAAATCTGGGCTTCAGTCGCACCGATTAACAATGATGAGACATCACGATCTTTTACAACTGTCTCTGTAAGGCTTGTAATCTCGATTGAATTTGCAAAAGCTGACGACGAAAACACACACAGCAGCGACAAAATCAAAACTAAATTTTTAACGATTAACATAAATAAAAACCTCCATAAAAATTTGGGAATATTTGAAATAATTTTTTAAGAATTATACAATAATTGTAAAAGGAGTGTGAAAAACAATGTCGGAAAATTATGTTGATGATAGAGAATTTAGATCTGAAATACGAAGGATTGAGCAGAAAGTTGATAACGCAGTCGAAAGAATCGAATTAAAAATGGACGTTTACACTGCAAGAGTTGATACAATGCTCGCAAAAATGGACGGACGAATCGGAAAACTTGAAGCACGTGTTGACGGCATAGGAAATTTTATAGGTTGGACGATTGGAATCGCAGCAATAATTATCACAATAGGAACATTTGCTTTTCAGATTATGGCAAAATAGAACGAGTCCCCCCCCTCCGTCTCTGCGAGACACCTCCACTCAAGCGAATAGGCATTTTGCAGAGACAGAGAGGTTAAAACTAATAAAATCTGAAAAGTTTTTCGGTCAGCGTTGAAGCTGCAAAATCATTTTTGTTTAATTCTTTCATAATCACAATCAATTTTCTCGTTTTTTCTTCTGAACACGAATATTTAGTTATGCCCTTTGATATTTCATAAACTTCTTTGCAAAACGCCGCCGAAATATTTTCACTGCCTTTGATTCGCATAATCATTTCGGGAGGAGCTTCGATTTCTTCGAGTGCTTCAATAAGTTCAGAACCGCCCCTGTTACCGCAATAATTACGTTCACGTTTGGATTTGTTAATAATAAAAACTTCCCTTCATTATAGAATACTTGTATTTATATTGCTTTCTTGAGCGTAAAATCATAAGATAATTTTTTCTCTTTAACAATTTCGGGTTTCCCATCGGCATTAACGGTCAAAACAGTTTTCTGCCTTGAAAAAGTCCGGTAATCTTCAGTGAGAACGATATATAATTCTGCACCGAAAAACGGGATTTTTTCTTTGTCAAAGTGATCATAAATTGCCTTTTGATTCGTCAGGATAACAAAAAATTTTTTGTTTCGCTCTTTATCGTGTATATTCACCGCAACAATAAGGCTCAAATAAATCTTTTCCAGCTCATCATTAATCGAAAAATCATTCGGACAGAACGCAGGTATTCCCACAATTTTTTTAGACGCTTTTGACGACGGGGAAATTGTAAAAATTCCAGTTTGAGTCTTTTGCTCATAATCCGGCATAAGCTGTCCTGACTCTTCGAGGTTTGATGCTGTAAGATAAGGAGCAAATGCTGCTGTGTAAACAAATTCCGGAACTTCTTTTTGCGTTTGGCTTCCTTCATCTTGAGTCCCAGAGAAATTATAACCAGCTGCCCTCATTACATCGCCGAGAGTAATTCCGTTTTGCGGGGAAGTGTCGTTTGAAATTAATTTTGAAAGAGATCTTTTAGTCGGAGGGGATTCCAATTTTCCTGTTGTAAGACGTGATAAAAAACCTTCTGAAAGTCCGCTTAACTCTGAAAATTCCCTTAAAGACCTTCTGCCGATTGCAAGTTTCGACAATTCCGCAAGACGTTCCCTATCGTATAATAATTCGGGTTGGTTTTGCTCCGAGTTTATGGTGAGTTCTCCTTTGTTCAGTGAGGAGCCTGCACCGCACTCGCGGATCACCTCAACATCACCACCTGTTAAATTAAAAATTATGTGTAGTATAATAGCACATAAAGTACAAAATATCAAAATCGAATTTTATTTTTCATGTCAAAAATATAAATTTTGCCACTACATTTGCCACTACAAAAATATTAATTTAACCCAGCAGTCATAATTTATTACAAATTTATTTTTTTTAGCAGAGTCGAAATTTTTTTCGTGCCTTGAAACATAAATTAAAAATTATAGTTTTATCATTAAAACGCATAATTAAAAATAATTTTTCTTGACTTAAATAATAAACTTGATATAATTGCCGCATTAAACATTTTATAAAAAGGAGTTCAAAGAAATGAATTACAAAAATGAAAATGAAAAAGAAGTTTTTGAGTGTGAGTATGTCGGGAATGACGGTAAAAAAATGACCGGCAGGGACTTTGTAAAAATTCTCAATAAAATTCGTGAAGAATTTGACGGCGTGAATTTTTATGAATTTGAATTTTCGAGAGACAATTTTATGGTTGCATTAACAAATGAAGCTAAAACCTCTCTGTCAATAAATTGACATCTCCCCTTAGCAAGGGGAGACTCTGCCTCTCCGTTTACGGGGAGGGGAACCGTGAAACGGTGGAGGGGTAAGACAAATTTATTCCTCGTCTTTCCTCCAAATTATTCCGATTCCTACTGCCGTTAAAATAAACGCTACAATCGGATTTAACCAATTCATGAAACAGTAAGGCAGATAATCTAACGTTGCAACGCCCAATACTGAACTTACATAAACTCCGCATGTGTTCCACGGAACTAAAACTGATGTCATCGTTCCGCTGTCCTCAAGAGATCGAGATAACATTACGGGTGCAAGCTTTCTTTCAACATTCGTCTTTTTGTCTTTGAAAGTTCTTTCGTCAAATGCACGCTTAAACATTCTGCCGGGGACTATGATTGATAAATACTGCTCGCTCAAAAATACGTTTGCCATAAATGCCGATACTAAAACTGAACCTATTAATCCTGCAACGGATTTTACATGCCTCATTAAAGAATCAAGAATTACATCTAAAAATCCGCAGACTTCCATAATTCCGCCTAAACTTAATGCTACGACTATTAAGCAGACCGTTTCAAGCATTGATGTCATTCCGCCGCGTGTGAAAAGCTGTGTTAATAAATTCGCAACCGTAGCTTGAGATTCTCCGAGCGAAACAAATTCCGAAAAATGAACAGGAACATATCCCGAAAATAAAACTTCGAGAGCCTCATGAGCCGTTGAACCTCTGCAAACTGCTAAAACTATGCTTCCCATGATTCCTGCGACGATTCCAGGAATGGCCGAAATTTTCATTGATGCCATTGTCAAAATTATTAACGGCGGAATAAATGCCCAGAACGAAATATTAAATTCTGATGTCATCATGTCTTGAATTAATGCGATTCTTCCTCCGTCTGAACCGTCCGATGAATTTCCCATCATGAACGCTATCACTGCTGTTATTGCTAACGTCGGCAATGTCGTAGTCATCATCGCTCTGACATGCTCGAATAATTCGCTTCCTGAAACCGCAGGAGCTAAATTTGTTGTGTCGGATAAAGGCGAAATTTTATCTCCGAAATACGCTCCCGAAATTACAAATCCTGCCGTTATCGGCAATGGAAGTCCGAGACCTGCACTAATTCCGATTAATGCGACTCCGACCGTTGAACTTGTTGTCCAGCAACAGCCCGTAGCAAGTGCAACAACAACACTGATTATTAAACTTGCAAGATAAAAATATTTCGGGGACATTACTTCGAGACCGTAATAAATCATCGTTGCTACGACTCCGCTTTGAATCCATGAGCCGACTAAACAGCCTACGAGAATTAAAATTACTATTGCCTGAATGGAAACTTGAATTGCTCCTGACATACCTTTTTCGAGATCTTTCCAGCTTATTTTAAGGTAAAAAGCACCGACAAGAGCAGCAAAAATTGTTGAAAATAACAAAGGCACCTGAGCAGGTAAACCTAAACCGAAATGCGAGCCTGATTCCAGCTCAACATCAACAACACCGAAAGTAACTATTAATGCACTAATACAAAGCACAAAAATCGAAAGTAAAAGACCTGGTCGCTTGCACAATGAAACATTCTTCCTCTCATAAGTTAAATTAAATTAACAAAATATAAAACGGGGAAATTTTAGACTATTTTCGCTAAATTGCAATAACCATTCATTCCCATTTTTTATAAAATCCTGCCTGACGTTTTGCTTCTGCTTTCTGCGAAATGTGAGTCCCAAGAACGACATTATAAAAACCTTTACGGCTTAACAATGCTTTCATTCGATTCATGAACGGGCAGGGCGAACGGTGAAAATTATCGGAACAGATACATGATGCAAAATGAAAAATGACGTCATCTTTTTCGATATTTTCCTTTTTGAGTCTCATTCCGAGATTTTCAAGTTTCGGCGTTAATAAATTTCCGCAGCACCCTCCGCATGTCATCGTCATGTAACGGACATCGGAATCATAATTTTCAAATTTTCCTTTTCTGTCGTAAAAGTCTCTCATGCAAAGGAATCCCGAACATCTTTTAACGACATCTTCACACTGAATAATTACGATAAGTTTCATAACAAAATCCCCTTTCAAAAAAAATTCATTTTAGCGATATTATATTTCATGCGAATTTTAAGTTATAATCTATAAATGAAAAATTTTAGTAAGGAGGCATTTTAGTTTTATGTGGCTTTTCTTAGTTTTTGTTACATTGGTTTTCGGAGTTCTGGCCGGTTTATATGCTTGGACAGTCTACCAGAAACTCGAAGAATCTCAAATTGGACACCCGCGAGTTGCTGAACTTTCGGGAATCATTCACAGAGGTGCTATGGCGTTCTTGAAAAAAGAATACACATGGCTTGCTCCGTTTGTCGGAGTCGTTGCGGTTTTGTTAATTGCTGCTTTAGGTTTAGGGGCGGCGTTTGCATTTGTTCTCGGTGCTTTGTGCAGTGCGACATCAGGCTATATCGGAATGTATGTTGCGACAAATTCAAACGGTCGTACAACTTATGCGGCTTATGACGGAATGCAGAAGGCTGAAACAGATCCCAACGTATCGGCAGCAGGCAACGCTCTCGAAGTTGCATTCAGCGGCGGTTCAATCGTAGGAATGGTTGTTGTAGGTCTCGGATTAATCGGACTTTCAGTAGCATATTTATTCCTCAATGACGTAACAGCTTTAACAGCTTTCGGAATGGGTGCAAGTTCAATCGCATTATTTGCACGTGTTGGAGGCGGAATTTATACAAAGGCTGCTGATGTCGGAGCGGATTTAGTCGGAAAAGTTGAAGCCGGAATCCCT
This sequence comes from Synergistaceae bacterium, assembly GCA_017449135.1. Lineage (GTDB taxonomy): Bacteria > Synergistota > Synergistia > Synergistales > Aminobacteriaceae > JAFUXM01. The sequence goes on along the minus strand of JAFSKE010000123.1, from coordinate 3,373 downwards.
GAGGACGATCCCAGAAACCCTGCTGTCATAGCTGATAACGTCGGTGATAACGTCGGTGATATTGCAGGAATGGGAGCAGATTTGTTTGAAAGCTACGTTAATTCTGTTTTAGCAGCAATGGCTATCGGAGCAGTTTACACATTCACGCCCGGAGTTGCAGATTCACAGCTTGGACTTTGGGGAATCGGTTTCCCGATGTTCTTAGCGGCTTGGGGAGTACTTGCTTCAATTATCGGCTGTATGATGATTTCACAGAAAGCCCCTTGTGCTTTACAGGTTAGAGACGTTGCAAGAACAATTATGCCTTCAGTCATGAAACGAATTGATGACGGCGACGCAGCTTTTGCACTCAGAACAGGAACATTTGTAGCAGGCGGATTAATGATCGCAGGAACATTGATTTTGAGCATTTTATTCTTCTTCTCAAATTCAATCAGCGTATTTTTATCCGTTACATCGGGAGTGCTTGCAGGAATTTTAATCGGTATCGTAACAGAAATTTATACATCGGGCGATTATAAATTCGTCAGAGCCGTTTCAGAATCCTCAAACACCGGAGCAGCTACGGTAATTCTTTCAGGTCTTTCACTCGGTATGATGTCAACAGGAATCCCTGTAATCTTAATCTGTCTTTCAACATTAATCAGCTTCTATCTTGCAGGAATGTTCGGCGTGGCAGTTGCGGCAGTGGGTATGCTTTCAATCACGGGAATTTCATTGAGCGTTGACGCATACGGACCTATAGCAGACAATGCAGGCGGAATTGCAGAGATGAGCGAATTACCCGAAGGCGTTAGAAAGATCACGGATCACCTTGACGCAATCGGAAACACTACGGCAGCAATGGGCAAAGGACTTGCAATAGGTTCAGCGGCATTGACGGCTTTAGCATTATTCGTAGCATATTCACAGGCAGCTAAGATTGACAAAATCGACATTATGAATCCTTATGTAATTGTCGGATTATTAATCGGCGGAATGCTTCCGTTTATATTCTGTTCGCTTTCGATTGACGCAGTAAGCAAGGCAGCAGGTTCAATGATTGAAGAAGTCCGCAGACAGTTCCGTGAAATTACAGGAATCATGGAAGGAACGGGCAAACCTGATTACGAACGCTGTGTAGCAATTTCGACTCACGCTGCATTAACTCAAATGATCGTTCCCGGAGTAATGGCTATAGTTGTGCCTGTACTTGTAGGATTTTTACTTGGCAAGGAAGCACTCGGAGGATTGCTCGGCGGTGCAATAGTTACGGGCGTAATGATGGCATTGTTTATGGCGAACTCAGGCGGAGCATGGGACAACGCTAAAAAATATATTGAAGAGGGACACTTCGGAGGAAAAGGCTCACCCAATCACGCAGCAGCAGTTGTAGGAGATACAGTCGGAGATCCTTTCAAAGATACAGCAGGCCCTGCATTAAATATTTTAATCAAATTAATGACCGTTGTAGCATTAGTCCTTGCACCTTTGTTCTAAAATCTGACTTAAAAATAAAATTTGACGGGAGCTGTTGAAAGTTTGGGAAAAATTTTTGACGCTTCCGTTTTGTTATTGTAAAAATAAAATTAATGTTTTTTGTTTTTGAATTTCCCCGTTAAAATTTATCATCACTAATTAAAATTTACTTTTTTGTAGCTGTAAATGTAGCTGTAAAAATTTATTCTTTTTGTAATCCCGTGAAATTATTTTTGAAAGTTAATTCTCTGACATGTTAAGTAAAAATAAAAGGCAAGATTTTTATGTTATAATAACCGTTGGAAATATTTTTAGTCATCACTCGTGATTTGGGTGATGTCCAGTTTTTTCTTACCTTTTACCATGAACATTATATCACAGAAAAAGGCAAGAAAATTATTTATCGTGTGCAGAGTTAAATTCTTTTGTTTCCATTGTTAATAGAAAATCTCGGCACAAAGTTTTTACGACATTTCTTAATCTTGAAAGGAGTTATTTTTATGTTGACATGGATTCTTGTTGGTGTAATTGCGATTTCGATACTTTGGATACTCATTCAAAGAAGCTATATCAAAGGATTATTAAGGCTTTATCGCGAAAGTGCTGAGGAAATAAACCAGGAACGAGAAGAACATAATCAAAAACTTGACGAAGAAAAGAAAAGACATGAAGAAGAAATTGCAGACAGACTTAAACGAATTGCCTCTTCGTGCTTCAGGGCGTTTTTCGACTTGTATTACGACGATCTCGATTTCGGCAAATCTGAAGCAACCAAGAATGCTGTCAGAAAAACATTTGAGGTTCTCTTTCTCTCACATACAAGATATTTTTCAGACGAAGAATTGTTGGATTTTCTGCGTGAAGAACACCCCGATGAATTTAAGGGCGTAAAAGTTAAAGTTCCTTCGCCGCATGAAATGTTATTAGGGGATTTGGAGGTTTAATCATGTGGACTTATGTTGTTGTCGCAGTTGTTACTGCCGTAATTGTGTCTGTCGCATGGATATTATTATTGAGAAAGGTAATGAATAATGCTTCCAAAGAGTTCTCCCAAGAGTTCGAAGAAGAATTAAAAGATCAAGAAGAACGACGTAAAAGAGAAGTCGATCGGGAAATAAATTATCGTGAAGAACAGGAAAAAGAATGGAGAGAAGGACGAAAGGAAAATATACTTGAAAGCATGGAAGCACTTTTCAAGATGTTTCTTTTCGGTTACAAAAATGCAGGTGTTCCCACAATGCAGGCATTCTTTAAGGCTGTCAGAGATTCAATTTATTTTGCCAGTTGGGTAACTTATACGGGTAGGCACTTTGGCGATTTTGATTTTAGGACAGTTCTTTTCGATGATAATGAATTATTCGAGCATCTAAGCGAAAAATTCCCGGACGCTTTCAAAGATTTCACGCTGAAGGACTTTTACACGAAATCAGAGAACAAAGACAGCGAAGACGGCATATCTTACAGAGACGAAGACGAAGAATGGAATATCGTCAAAAAATTAACGGCAAAATACGAAAGTTGAAAGGAGCATAAAATGACAGATTCACAGAAAACGAAATGTCACGCAATAATTCACGGTGCAGCAACTTCCGCAGGGGCAATCGGCGGAGGACTCGCACAGCTTCCAATGGCTGACAATTTCGCAATCACGCCTATTCAGGTCGCAATGGTTGTAGCACTCGGAAAAGTTTTCGGAAAAAGTCTTAGCGACGGTGTTGCTACAGGTTTATTGAAAGCCGTAACAGGAAGATTTATCGGCCGTGCAGCATCACAAGTTTTGTTAGGTTGGATTCCCGGACTCGGAAACACCATTAACGCAAGCACTGCATTTGCAATCACTGAAAGAATCGGTTGGAAAATCGCAGAAAAATTTGACAATGACGAGAGTCTTGACTTTTAAGGAGGAATTATTATG
>JAFSKE010000014.1 GCA_017449135.1 Synergistaceae bacterium | reverse complement strand
CTCCAGTTAAAAATTTTTAACTCGTTTTTTTCAAAGCAACTATTTGATTTAACCTTCCAGAAAATCCATATATTTAAATGGGAAGATTCTTTTCTCAAATATTTTTTATGAAGTTTCCCGCTAACATGGCTGTGTGAAAATTCACACCCCTTTGTTACTGGGAAATTTCATAAATCCTGTGTCAGCCTCTCGCCAGCTTCCCGCCACGTTCAACACATTAATTAATTGAGTTAATTGAGGTGGCCTAACCTCTCTCTACAAGCTCATTCACAAACCTAAACCTTTCAAAATTTCATAGAACCTTCTTCTTGTCGATTGCAATATGATTGATGTAATAGTGAGCCCTTCGAGCGGGTTTCTTCTGCCCAGAATTAAATCTCGTGAGCTGAAGTTCATTTTTCCTAGTACTCACAAGGCTTTTCGCATTATTTTCTCTTTTTTCATTTTTCCCGTTATTTTCGCCAATGAGGTGGCCTAAACTCTCTCTACAAGCTCATTCACAAGGCTGAATCTCTGAATGATGTAGAACCCTTCTTTTCGTCCTGTGCAATGGCTTTGATGTAATAGTGAAGATTCCCATCGGAGGCTTCCTCGAGTAAAAAATTTCATACGACCTTCTTTTCGTGTCTTGCAAAATCAGCTTAAAACCAGTCATTACAATCACTTACAATCGATGTGCAACGGTCTTTCTGTGCGTTGCTTTTTCGTTGATGTAATAGCTATACACGTTCGCGTCCAGACTCCGGTCTCGTGCCCCTGAGGCCACCTAAAGTTAGATGTAATAACCATTTACGCATTTTCGCCCTCCGTGAGATTGAAAGACTTCTTGTAGCTAAAATCTTTCGCTTTGACGTGCAACTGACCCTAATTTTCGCTCTTTGTAAAGTCAGTCCCCATGAGCTTTTACAGAGCTCAAAAAATGACGCTTTCTGTCCTGTGCAATGGCACTCATGAAATACGACCTTCTTCATGTCGGAAGTCGTCGAGAAACAGCCGAAAAATAACATTTCTTCCTATTTAAAATGTTACGGAAAAAACTTCATGTAAGTTTATAAAACCTCTTGAATACTTATGTTTTAAATTAACTGTTGAAGCCGGCCTACCATTGCAGATAATTGGGAAATATCGTGTGTATAACTTAAGTATTCATCAGTATTTATGACGATGCGTTTTTAGAGCGATTTTTTCATTACTTAAAATGCGTTTTTTCTAGTATTTACAAGGTTTTACCTCACAGCGACGCAATAGAAGATGTTTCAAGTTTTTACGAAGGGTTGCTGTTGCTTGTTAAGGAGACTTATAGTATACCAGTTGATAAGCCATAATTATTTTATATTATATTAGCTATTTGTCAAAAAAAATCTCAGAGCAGTCTCATTTTAGTATCAACAGAGATTTTCAACCCATTTTTTTAATTCTTCTACAGAGACCCTTCCTGGATTTTTGCATTCGGTGCACTCGGCTGTAATCCTTCAACTGCTTTTCCAAAGTTGCTTCCGCCGGACGTAGCAAACAAAATTATCATTAAATCTTTTAAGGAACGAATCTATGCTGGTGCAACATACCACCAAATAGGAAAGCCGATGAAAATTGTATCATTTCCTTCGATCTTTACGTTTTTGTTTGCAGGCTCGGGTCTAGATTTATCTCTCATTTCAACGCTACTTCTTGAATTTGAGCAATTTAGGTCAGCATTTGAATATGGTTTAATTCCGTATAAATCAACTCCTATTGCTTCGTCTAATTTTCAGTAAATCCGCTTGCTGAAAATTATGCTACAAGCTTATTGCTCATTAATAAACTTCCCAAGAAAGATTTTGAGACACCTCTAATTGGAAGAAATTATACACGAAATTTTAGAAAAGTCTTATTATGGGAAAATATAGAAAATTTGCGAAATAATAAATATAGTTATAATCAGCTTTTATAGAACTTAACATTTTGTGTTTTGTTAAAAATACCGAGAAATACGTACTATGTAATTAAAAAATTACTTAGAGCACTCTTATTCGTATAGCCTTCTGCTCCACATTAACCCCAACTTAAAAGCTGAAAATTTTTGACAATCTAAAATTGGGCTATATCAGAGTGCTTTTTAATCATTATTCCTTAGAGCGTGTTCAGAATCTCCGAAAAGTCATTCAGTCATCAGCTTTATACTGAACTCGAAAATCGCTCTCGTTTGAGCCAAATTATCAAAAAAGATTTTGAACAAGCTCTTAAGTTGTGGGTAATGTGCTAATTCTAAAAATTATTTAACCAATTCAACAACTGTTCTCTATTCCTCAAGGCTGTTCCTGCTCCTTCTGCTATTGTACAAATTGCACCGCATGTATTAGCGAAACACAATGCCTCTTTAATTGATTTTTCTTTAAGGAGTTTAGAGACAAAGCCTGCTATAAAATTATCGCCAGCTTCAGTTGCGTTAATGGCTTTAGTCTTATATCCGCTGATATGGTATAGATATTACGATAAAGCTAATTTGTGACGAGGTAAACAGTTTGTATGATGATGCGTAAAGATAAATATATCATCACATTAGAAATGATCAACGACTTTGATTGCAAGCATTTTGAAAAACTTTTGAAAAGTACAGGATTAGATGAAAAACGTTGGAACACGCAAAAATTTTCTATTCTTACCATGATGAAATCAAGAAAACAACAGTAATGGCAGGAACATTATCAACAGTAGCAAAAATAAACTTGTACATTTCAAGCAAATACGCTATAATTAAATCAAAAAAGAAAGGAATGAACATAGTGGAAGATAGACTGAAACGCATTACAGACGAAGAGCGTCTCGCAATAATTCGTAGAACTGAAGAAGTCGGATATCAAAAGACCGAATGGTATAATACTTTGTTTGATAATATTAACTATTCAGAAATTTAAGGCTTTGATATTTTTAATAGCAATAAATTTATCGAGGGGGAAAAAATTATGTCCATTGAAGCAGTAAAAAAATATTTATCAAAATTTGGTATAGCAGATCGGATAAAAGAGTTTAATGTTTCCAGTGCTACCGTAGATTTAGCCGCTCAAGCACTCGGATGTGAGCCGTGCCGCATCGCAAAAACACTTTCATTTTTAGTTGACGGACACGCAGTCTTAATTGTAACGGCCGGAGACGCAAGAATTGACAACCCAAAATACAAGGCTCAATTTAAGACAAAAGCAAAATTCCTAACTCATGAGGAAGCTAAAAACCTGGTCGGTCATGCAATCGGTGGAGTCTGTCCATTCGGAGTTAATGAGGGTGTTGATGTCTATCTCGATAAATCCCTGAAAAGATTTTCAACAGTCTTCCCTGCCTGCGGGAGTAGTAACAGCGCAATTGAAATGTCAATTGATGAATTGGAGAAATATTCTTCAAACTTTGTTTCATGGATTGATGTGACAAAATGACTAAAAAATTATACTCATTCAACTAACTTTGAGCATCATTGCAATTTTACTGCTTAGCACTGCACTTTTCATGATACACAGAACAGATACCCAATACGTACTCTATTTTGGCACAAAAATTTTCTCATAAATACTTACTTAATTTTTTAATACAAAATACACAAATTCTGATATTATACAAATGTATTGACTTTTTGCAAAAATATGTTATTCTCGCAAACGTAAAAAATTTGTAAAGTTAGAGGTGGTTTTTATGAACCGTAGAAGTTTATTTGTAAGTTTGCTTGTGTTGCTATTCATAAGCAGCTATGCGTGGAGAGCTACACTTCATGGCAAATCCATAAGTACGATCCCCGACCTTCTCAAGGAAGCACGGCGAAACGGCGTAACTAACAGAGCAGGCTCTAACCTTGAGATTTCAAAACATTCAATTATGCGTCTTCACAACGGTCAGCTTGACATCACCCATAATATCGGAAACGGCAACAACAACTTAGCACTCGGAAAAATCTCGAACTATTCAACGGCCATGCAGCAAGATAACGGACTTATTGCGGCAATGGCTGAAACAAAGTTCGGCGAGAACAAAATTCTTGTTGCCTCGTCAAAAACCATGTACGACACAAATGCGAGCATACCAGGCAGAAATTGGTTTTATGACATTTATTTTGTATCTGTTAAAAAGGATATTACCGAAAAAGTTTCACAAAGTCGTTTTGGAGCTTGGCGGTATCCCAACAGCTCTAAATCAGGCTACCTAAAAGACATCAAAACCGGAATGTTCGTTGAAAATTTTAACGGCGAACTTGTAGTTGCTGCAACTATGGAAGCTACAAATGACAATCCCAGCATGAGTATTCCGTACAGCCTCAAAAAAGTTAATGCAAGGCTCGATTTCTGGCACTGTTCACTAATGACTCCGGTGATGTGCAATACCGCAAGATTGACAACATTACGCAAACACAGGGCAATTATGACACTGCACCGCTATCCGGCATAAAAAGTGTTCCTAACAGCAAGTGGGCAACTACAAACAATCTTGATTCTACAACAGCTTCTCCGTATATGCTTCTGAAAGTTGCGGTCGGAGATTTCAATCATGACGGTTATGAAAATGAAGTTGCTATGTTTACCTCCGACAAAAAAGGAGTTTATTTGTGCTACTATCAGGTAACTTACGACACAAGGACAGCTAATTTTTCAATAAAAGAAATGCCGAACACTGCCCGCACCCTTCTTACTTATGGCGATCCAGCATACATAACAAAATGGAGCTATAACGGTTCAAGCCGTTTGCCGGGCGGAGATGTTGTTGCAGGAGATTTTGACGGAGATGGAAAAACTGAACTTGCAGCGATATTCTACGGTGATTTTAGTTCCAGTTCACGAAATACAGATGAGGGAGCCAGGCTTCACGGAGCTACAGCTGTAAACCTTTTTGCACACCTGTATAAATGGAACAACACCACAGGAAAACTTGACGCAATAGAATATAATAACGGGCGTTTCGGAATGACTTACACGGTTGGAAGCATAACAGCGTCAGGTAAAAGCGTAGGTACTTATTATAGACTTATTATGCCGTGGGGCGGTCTTAAAGCCGTAAAAGTTGATATTAATGGTGATGGAACAGATGAAATTGCCGTTGAGGGAGTAAGGTCTAAATTGCTCGAACGCATGCTTAGAGGCAGGTGCGACTATGCTACATACACAGCTTATCCGTATATCGCATTAGTTCAACGGGATAAATCCGACGGAAAACTCAAGGCTAAAGATATTTACACAGGCACTGCATTTTTAAGCAAAAGGTTCACACGCTTGGGGGATCCTGTCTCTAAGACTAACCCGTTCGGTCTTGAGGAATATCAATTAATGCCGGTTAATGAGGGAGAGGGCTTTTATCCTCTTGTCGACAGAACATCTGCTATTGTTGCAGGGCCTTTCTTCGGTACTGGCGGAGTTATAAAACCTCGTGAGGATTTAGCATTACGATATTACGGAGCTCATATGCCGCTGTTTAAGTCGAACGGAAGCACTTTAGCTCAGGAAGGAGCCGAGTTAAAGGGTACTGACATTATGGCACTCGTAGCAGCAGATTTCACGGGCGAAGGTATCGAACTCGGAACACCTACACACATAATCAATCCTGCCGACAGAAGCTATATGGCAATACTTCAAGCTCCTCCTTATCATGTCGATAATATTTCTGCTGACGGAAAATCGCTCACTACAACGCCTACAAATTTCTCTTATATAAAAGGTGCTATGACGACATATGCAAAAAGTTCTAACGCAACCGAAAAAAACAATACAAAATTTGACGTTAAAAATACTGTAGAGACGATTTTTGCGCTCGGTGATGCAGGCCAAAATGTTGTCGGAGGCTATAAAACTGCAAAAAGTATTTACGGCGTAGTGAAAACAGTTGCAGGATTTATTCCGGGTGTCGGCCAATACGCAAAAAAGGCTGACGGAGTCGTCGGTAAGGTAACAAATTTCCTTGATAGCTGCATTGATAAAGTTGATACAATTAAAAAGGGCTATGATCAGGAAATAAAATCTTTGGAGGTAAGAGACAAAATCAGCACTGAACGACTCGATGCCGTATATCTTGCAGAAGCAAACCAGAATGTCTGGCGTTACCCGATTATCACAAAGCCTGCCCCCGATTTCAGCAAAGTTTACAGTATTGATTCATACGTTGACGCCTATATAACGAAACAGGATTTTGTTACGTTCACGCTTTACGATGACGTACAGGACAGAATTTTCAACTCCGATTCATCTTATCAGCCGACACATGAAAACGGAAATTTATTCTCGTATCCTTCAAACGTTGCTAACATCGAAGGCTATGATACGAAACAAAAGACCCTGAGCGGAATTAAAAATGTACAGTTAGGCACAACAACGGTTGAGAGTGCTGCATCATTCACAGAGGTAAAAGAACATGATGAGACAAACTCAAAGGAAGTAACGAAGGGATTTATCTCCAAAAACCTCTCGATTCTTGACGGAATTTTGGGGACAGATTTTGCTAAAGTTCCGAAAAACGAAAATTCAACATACACGAGAACAGAGCAAAAAAACGAGCAGATAATAATCAATCTTCCGAACGCTGACGGCTCAAAACTTCTTGAAGGCTATAATATGCAGTATCAGGCTTATGTAGCTGAAAATGGCGCAGTAATGTGCGGTTTTGCTGTCAATAAGTTGAATAAAAATTTAGATCTCTTTAACTCGTCAAGTCTTTACGGTACAAAATCGGATCCATCGTTCGTACTGCCCTATAAATTTGTTTTGACAAGCAATTCGTCATTCGGAGTTAATACAAATCGTATGGTGGCTATGGAAATGAGAGGCGTGAGATTCTACTCTGTTGATTACAATCAATATACGTCAGGCCGTTTGCTCGAAGGTTCAAAATATCGAATCGAGATACCGATTTATAATGCGAGCTTTGTTCCTGTTTCAAACGTAAAAGTAAAACTTTACTGGGTAAATAACAGAGAAGAAGCCAGTCTTGAAGGAAAAGTTTTAATCGGGGAATCTCAGGCAATCAATATGACGGGCTGGGTTGATGACGGAAATAATAAAGCATGGGCAAGAATTGAATTTACTCCAACGAACATGAAGGACGGAAATTATCAATTCTATGCTGTCATTGATTACGCAGGTGATGAAGTTCACAAGACACGTAGTGATTCAGATCCGGGCGGAAATAACGAGGGCTATTTTGATTTCTCCGTCGAGAACGTAAATTCAAGCAACACTGTACAAAGCATAATGTTGAGAGCCGGTAATCCTGATATTACCTATAACGATAAGCAAACTTGGAAGGAATTTTTCAATGAGTTTATTGCCAACGCAACAGCTCCGGTTTATATGACGGTCAAAATCACAAACAACATGGCTTCTACAATTCCTGACATGGAAATTAAAGCCACGTATAAAACAAATCAGGCCACCGAAGAGGCTGTTTTTGTCAAAAATATAACGCTATTCCCGAATGAGATGTATACATTCAATATAGTGATTGATGCCGAATTTGTGGAAAAACTGCAAAAGGCCGGTGTTGATTCAACAGATTGCTCTTATACGATTAACCAGCGTGAGGAGTCGTCCCCAACATTAACGGGATTATTGGGAAACACTACTTTTCAAGGCGATGCAGACCCGAAACTTGACGTTTTTACGGCTGAGACTGAAACAAATAACGGCTTATATTTTGATAGCGTTGTAACAAAAACTTACGAATTATCGAGTGATATTCCGGTTTTCTGGAGGATTAGCGATATATTTGAAGATCATTCAGTATCAAGTGATAATGACGTTGAGGCTTCAGAAGTGGAAGATAATCAAACAAGCGGATTTCTCGACGATTTCAATATTACTTGGGATCCTTCGGACGCAGGAACGGTAAAAACTGACAATGTAACAATTACAATCAGCACTATACCCGGAAAAACGTTGAAGGGCGATTATTCTTTCAACGTTCAGACTTCGGAAGACGGAATAACATGGAACGACCACGATATTTTAACGTTGAACAGTGCAGATGCTTCAAATTCCTCTAATTCAACGGGCTCATCAAGCGGAGGCTGTAATTCAGATTTATCTGCAATAGGTCTTGGTTTTGTATTAATTACTATGTTCAGTAAGAAAATACGCTGTAATTAAGTTTACAATCTCTCCGTTAGATTCCGTCTGACGGAGGGATTATTTTCTCATCAAAAAATAAAAAATGACTTATATACTCAAAGCACTTGAAAAATTTCAAAAATTATCTCATCGAGATTTTGAGAAATTTTTAATAAATCACATATCTTTTTCTTCAGCCAATGCCAAAAATGTTCAATAGGATTTAGTTCTGGACTATACGGCGGAAGAAATATTATTTTTACCTTATATTGTTCCGCTATTTCATAAAGACGTTTCTTCCTGTGAAAGGAAGCATTATCCATTACTATTACTGCTCCTTGCTCTAACTCTGGGATAAGGTGTCTTTCAAACCATGCTTCAAAAAACTGCGAGTGCATCATGCCATTGTACTGAAGCGGTGCTAAAATTTTATTACCGAGCTGTGCTGCTACTATGTTTGTCCTTTGAAATTTATTGCCTTTGACTCGTTCAAAGATTTTTTCGCCTCTGAGAGCTCGCGCGTATTTACGGTATAAAAATTTATCAATTCCAGTCTCATCTACATAAATTATTTTTTCTGGAGAAATATCATTAATCTTTTCAAAATATTCTTTCACTTTTTGAGGTTCTTGTTCGTAATAGCGTGTAGTCTTTTTTTTCGCGTAATTTTCAGACGTATCAATGCTTTTCGTATTGCGGTCTGACAGCATTGAAAAACTTCAGCGATTTCACGCAAATAAGCGTCAGGATTATCTCTGATGTAAGCTCTTAATTTTTCTGGATCGATTTTCTTAAATCTGCGGGTTATCGGATGTCTTTTCAAATTCCCTTCCTTTTTTAACTGTTTTTCCCACTTACGTATAGTCGTTATCGAGATTTGAAAAATCGAACTTGTCTGAGATAACGTATGTCCTTCATTTCTGTAACTTAAAGTTCTGAGTTTATATTTTTCATCATATGCCATTTTTTTATTATAAAACTTATTAAGTGTTTTGACTATAATATTAAAAAATTTAATGAGGCATTGTAATTATGAAAATTTTAGGTTTATTTTTTTTAGTATTCGTCTCCTTTGCCTTTGCTGTAACTGCTGGTAACGCTGCCTTACGCACAGACATATTAAAAAAAATATACAAATTAAAAAAACATTCCGAAGGCGGCATGTTCTCAGAAGTTTATACAGCTCCATTTTACAAAGATAACCGTGCATTAGCCGGGAGCATATATTTTTTGCTTGAGGGGAACGAAATTTCTCATTTTCATCAAATAGATTGCGATGAACTTTGGTTTTATCACGAAGGTTGCGGATTGAAAATCACTGCTTTAACGGAAGACGAGAGACACGAATATTTATTGGGCAGAAACGTTGAAAATAGTGAAAAACAAATGGTCTTAATTAAAAAAAGAACTGTATTTGCGGCAGAAAATATCGACAAAAACAGTTTCACTTTTATTTCTTGTGTTACTACGCCCAAATTTAATTATGACGGATTTAGATTAATCGGCAAAAATGAAATCAGGGAAAAATACCCGAATATTGCTGATGAGATAGATTATCTTGCATATTAAGTCAGAGCATGTTATGAAGAATTTTTCCGTTTAAGTCCTTCCACGTGAAGCCTTCATCATCAATTATCATGTAACTGTGGGGACTGCCTCGTCGAGGTTCAGAGACGGAGCCGGGATTAAATTCAAGGTAATATTGACTCATTCCCCATGTTGGCACGTGTGTATGTCCGTGAAGGAAAATATCGCCCGAAATTAAGTTCGGGATCCCTCTGTGTCCGTGAGCTGCGTAAATTCTTTTATTGCCGGCATAAAGCAAACAATATTCTGCCATAATCGGAAAAGACAGCAAATCCTGATCTGAAGGATAATCACAGTTTCCCCTGACAGCTAAAATTAATTTGTGTTGATTGAGTTCATTTAACATTGCTGCTACTTCCCTGTCTCCGTCAAGAATATCACCAAGCAACAAAAGCGTATCGGCGTTTTCCTGATAAAAGGCTTCGATTAACTTCTGGCAATATTTAGATGAGCCGTGAATATCAGATGCAACAAGAATTTTTTTCATTTTTCCTCCATAAACAATGTGATACCTATTTTGATACAAACAATAAAACTTGCTACAAATACAACAACGAAAAACAAAATATTTTCAGCGATGAGGCAGGCTAAACCGGTAATGGCCGGAGCAATCGCTGTGAAAGCCAAAATTTTTGCGAAATTTACTGCATATTGTTTTTCATTAGTTATTTTAGCTGCGTAACTTCGTCTGATAAGTCCTATATTCTTAGTCCAAGCCAACAACAGTGCGTAAAAAAGAATTGCACCTGAAAATATAAACATTAACGTTGAAATCATAATATCCTCCCTATTTCCTGCCTGACAACCGCAAGCTCTTTAGATTTTTTATTTAATAACTTTTCCAAATATCCCTGTTCTTTGGCAATTTTCCTGCTTTCGGCAAACTCCAGCTCAAACGCCATACAGCATTGAGAAATTAATTTTTCAAGAGCGTTTGCGTCTGAATGTCCCTCTGCTCTCGATACGCATCTATGTTCAATAACACACTTCATAACTTTATCTCGAACAGGCAGTCCGATTAATTTTTCATCAGAGTATTTCTCTTCATATGGAGGTTCTGTCAACACTCTGAAAATATCAATCTTATCTGCATCACGGAGAATTTTTGCATATACCTCATGTTCTAAATTATCCGGAAGTTTCAACTTGTTATGCAGGCGGATTGCAGGTTCAGCAATATTCCTCAATTTTTGCGAAGCTCCCGGCACAAACGAAGTAAACAAATTATTCTTAAACAAAATATCAGCCCCTAATTCTGCGTGGTCAACAGAATCTGCATCAATGAAAGTTCCGTATCTTGTAACTTGCTCAAAACGTCCGATATCGTGAAGCAATCCGAGAAGCCACGAGACGTTTACAGCCTCTAAATCATCAATGAAAACATGTTTTGCAATTCTCTCCGATAAAGCTGCGACCCTGTATGTATGTACGATTTTTAGAGCAATGTTGATGTTGCCTGCATCATAGTTTGCTGCGTAATCTTTGAAGGCTTGAATAGCTTGTTTTCGGTTAATCATTTTTCTTTGCCGACTTTCTAACTTCCTCATGGTAAAAATAATTTACCACAACCGGAGGCTGTCCAAATTCAGAGCGATGTTGATCTGTATCTCTCAAATACGTCATTTTTTCTTGTGCCGTATATTCCCTAATTTGCTTATCTAAGTTATTCCAATATGAACGGTCTTTTTTATCATAAATTTCATGATAAAGTTTATCAAGCTCAGGACGATGCTCATGAATCCACGCCAAAATTCTTGCTCTGTAATCGCCACGCAAATTTAAGTTCTCAAGCCAAACAAGGTTACATTGCTCTTTAGCACGTTCAATAATTGCTTTTACGTCTGTAATGCCTGGAAAAATCGGAGATATGAAGCATGTTGTCTGAATTTTATTCTCGTATAGTTCCTTCATAGCCGTTAAACG